>JAUYSF010000392.1 GCA_030696435.1 Desulfoprunum sp.
GTGGAGAGAATTGCAAAGTGATACAAACACCATGCCGTATTTATCGCAATCGCCATAAAAGGTTCCCGCTCGTAATAAAGACGACACACACCCCAGACAACTGCAGTAAAACTGAAGAGTGCCATGCCGATCTGCGGCCAGAGGAGGTAAAGAGGTAATGATAGGCTGCGACCTTTTGGGGTTATACCAAAGGTTCCACGTACACCAAGCAAGGCCAACAGTGAGGCATGCATATAAACAGGGAAGCAGAGGGCTTGAAGAACAGCCCCTGTGGCCAGATCCATAAACGAATATTTCCTCTGTCGCATGGAAAAAATAAAAAGGGTGAAAGTCAGAATGATATAAGGCAGGAAGAAGAGGAAGTAGAGTTCGGGTTTGGCAAAATAACTTGGTGTATTGGTTAGTAGATAGAGTGCTGGACAGATCATCATGACAAACAGGATCCAGCCTATGAAATAGTGTGTTCCAGAAAGAAAATACTCCCACCATTTCATAGGCCTCATTTTACTCGGATTACGAATAAACTCACGGGCAATAGTACGAAACAGGCCGACAGTTCCCAGTGCCCAACGGAACTGCTGCTTGAAGTAGGCGCCAAGGTCCTCCGGGCCAATGCCAAAAGCCAAGACCTTGTTCAAATAGGCCGAACTCCAGCCCTGAATATGAAACTTCAGAGAGGTCGCGAAATCCTCAGTCACTGATGTTTCGTCAAATCCACCGACATCGTTCAGAGCAGCTCGCCGGAAGATGACGTTCGTGCCACAGCAGAACATGGCATCTTCAAGACTTTTTCCCTCGCATATGTACTCATAAAATACGGCTTGTTGCAGCCCAGAAGCCCGGGCAACACGGTTGAATTCAAAGTTGGAGTAATACTGCGGGGTCTGAATGAAGGCGAGACGGGGATATTGTTCCATGAAGGCAACGAGGGGTTCAGCAAAATCTGGGAAAGGATTCATATCCGCATCGAAGACGAAGATGTATTTCTCATCACCGGGTTGTAGATTACGTTCGCCATAAGAGATGAAGGAAAAACCCTCTGGGGGATTATTATCCAGAAATGCCAGAAAATCGTTGATCATCCCCGCCTTTGCTCCTCGCCAGCGTCGTCGAAACTGGTTGACCCCAATGCGCCGACACAGTTCATCGATCTCATTGCGATAGTTGACTGCTGCTTCAGGATCCCAGCCGACGAGATCGTAGCGTGTGTCGTCAAGGAAATAAATGTGCTTGTTAGGATATGTCAGATTGTAAAAGCAAATCAAAGTATCCTCGAGAACATCAATGGGCTCTTTGAAGGAGGAGACAATAATTGCTACAGGTGGATAGCTTTCCAAGAGAGGGACATTGTCCAGGCTAAAAGGCTCCCTCTCTCCCGTGCTGGTGGAAACAAGGTAGATATTCTGAAAATACCCGAATGTCTGGATCATTGTGAAGAGTTCTGCTGTAAGCAGCATGAGAGCTAGTATTTTGTCCTCCCAGGCGTAGGCTGCAATAAAAAACAGCCAAATTCTCGCGCCTAGATAGAGAAAGACGGCACCCATAGCCACGATGCTGAATATCGCAAATGCTTTATTCTTGAGTTGTTTTCGACGTTGCGGGGTCGTCATTCTTTGCTCATGACCAAGAGAGTGAGAGGCTAAAATTGATAGCTCAGTCCTGTAACTAGAGACTGTGAACGCCATTGTTCTGAATAGTGGCTTATACCAACTATATCCCAAGTCCATCCTTCCCGAAATTCCCAGTGCCATTCGGCGGAACCGCGGAAAAATGGATTTCCATCACTATCACTGCCGCTAGTCAACTTAAGGTCGTAATAATGCAGAGGACTGCCGCAGAAGTAGAATTTGGAAATATCATGTCTCCATTCCAAAGTGGCACCAGCGGTATAATAGTGCTGCGGAGTCCAGTAGGGATGAACGATATCCAGCAATGTATTTCCTTGGTAGATATAACGGTCAATTTCACTTGTATGCCGATACTCAACATTGGCTTCAATCGACAGAGCGTGTGGATGGTCGTTGAGGAACAGCTTGATCCTCCCGTCAGCCATTTGTTGATCATTCGAATCAGTGTAATAAATCTGTTCATAACCAAGACCCATCTCAAGTTGGCGATGGGGAGAGACGGTGAGTGAGGCTCTGAGGCGATCGGCCTGGATATCTTCCTCCATTGCGTATGTGTTGGCATATTCCTCGCTACGCCGATAGTCCAGACCGACTTTCAGGAAATCATCGAGATTGAGTAAAATATTGACTTGTCCTATGAGCGTCTCCTCTGGTCCGCCGTCATACCACTTGGCAAGTACTTCGGCGGAGGAGGCAAAGTATTCGTTGAACACACCATCAAGACCAAGGGACTGGCCGTAGGCTTCCCGGGTAGGTCCGTATTCTCCCGGCAATTCCCTGAATTGGTGGCTGGCTACAGTGAATTTGTACTGGTCTTGAAAGGGAACCTCTATTTGGGTTTGGGCATGTTCATGGGTCATCCGGGAAAGATCTCCATGCCCCAGCTCATCCAGCACGGAATAGCCGGCAGACAGGTTTGGCCTGGAGGAACGGCGGCTGGAGCGCAGCAAGGCATAATTCGCCAGATTGTGAGCAGGATCAAGCTGCGCAAGGCGCTTCCAAGTATCACGTTCACAGCCGAAGAGACCAAGCTCACATTGATTCTGGGCCAGATCGAAAAGGGCTTCCTCATTGCCAGGTCGGATTTCAAGGAGCTGTATGAGGATGCGATGAGCCCGGATCGGACGGCGGTTATGGGTGAGGGCTTTGGCCTGCTGTTCCAAATAGGCCGCTTTCTGCAAACGATACTCGGGCTCAAGCTCAATCAAGGCCTTTTCGATTTGTCCTCGCAGCTCGCTCTGAATCGACGGAAGCTGTTGCTGCAGATATTCATAGAGCAAGTACGGCGGTGGATTGGTCCAGCGGTTTAGGACTCCATTATTTTTCTTTGTAAATTCCGTGATAGCAACAGGCGATTCCTTTCCCTGCTCGCTCAGTTGGAGATTCAAACTGCTGAGCTGTTGATCCACAGACATTGCATAAATAGCCTTGTAGCTCCGGTCACCAAGGTCTGACATCTTACCCCAGTAGGCGGTTCGAGCCATCTCCGTTCTTAGGGGATATGCGCCGGGATTGCACTGGATCAACATTTCGTAGTGCTGAAGACTGGCCATGTACTGTCGGTCCCAGGCAAGGACGCGGGCAAGGGTGAGTTGTACTGTATCACTTTCGGGGAATTCGATGTTGAGGTTCTCAAGCATGGAAAGTGCTTCGGTATAGCGATTAACTGTGGCCAGAGTTCGCGCAAGGCCCATGCGGGATTGAAAATGCTGAGGATCGACTTTCAGGGCTTGGCGATAATATTTGATTGCGGCCAGATTGGCACCCTCGGACGCGAGTGTCTCGGCCCAGGCATAGAGAATGTGAGCAGTAGACTGTTCAGGCAGTGGCATGTCTTCTGGAGAAATCCCCTGAGCCAACCGCAGATAGAACTGCGGTTTTACAGCCTGAGGCGCCATCCGCACAGCCTCTAGTAGCGGAGTGACGGCTTTCTGGGGGACACCCTGTTGCAGCAGGCTGCGCCCAAGACCCACTAAGGCCTCGTGTCGTAGATTGTCATCCTTTGAGAGAGCGTGAGCTTTGCGAAAAGCGATCTCGGCCTCTGTATATAGACCGGATAGCAGAAGCAATTCACCTTCGATCAAGACAGCATTCAAGAACCTAGGCTCTTTCTGAATTGCAGAGCGACAAGTGGCAAGGGCGGAAGCGTAGTCTTTCTCCATGCGGTGTACATCGACAAGGGTGAGTGTCGCTTCCCTCCAAATTTCACTATCAGCCACGGTTCCGACCTGAACCGCCCGCAGTATCACTGCAGCCTCCTCGTAACGCTGCTGACTGAAAAGCACACGACCGAGTCGGAGGCGAAGGGGTTGATCATTTGGCAGTTTCTCTAAAAATGCCCGAAGATGTTTCTCGACCATATCGAAATCGCCCCACAGGTTACTTAGGTCGAGAAACTGCAATGCAAGGTCTGAGTTTTCGGGGGCTCGAAGGAAGGCTTGTCGATATAAATCGCGGCAGATTGCATAGTGACCGGCGGCGGCATGCACATCGGCGAGCAGAAGCAACCAGGGCTGAGAATCGGGGAAAGATGTGTGTAATCTTTCGGCTAATTTCAGGGCCTCGGGTAGTCTGCCCAATTTGAGCATCAGGGTTGCCTGAAGCGCCTGGGCCTCGTGATTTTCAGGTTTGCCTGCCAGAATCTGCCGTACTAATACTTCAGCCTCGGCCAGGTTAGCGGTATCATCACCTTGACTAAGCAGTTCTGCGAGAGCCATGCGTGCTACATCGTCAGAAATCTGTTGTTCATCTCCGATAATAATAGTTGATCTGGAAATAGTAGCTTGGGGATGGAAGAGGAATAATAACACTACCAGGAACATTCCCTGTTTTATCCTCCATTTCCGCATCTCCACAATCATTCCTTCAGACTCTTGCGTAGTTCTTGTACGGCTTGTTCCCGTTTACCAGACCAAATAAGGACAAAGGCGTATTTTCGTCGAATTTGGACATCATCCGGTCGGTTTCTGAGCAGGATGGTATATTCCTTGAGCGAATCATCATAGCGTTTGGTCCAGCTCAGGATCTCTGCCAGTTTCAGTCGGGTCCGGTCATCCTCAGGAGAAAACTGGAGTTCTTCGAGAAGGAGGGCTTCGGCAGCCGGATAGTCCTTGCCGTCGATAAAAATATCCGCCAGAGCGAGGCGCTCATTCTTCTTCAATCCTTGTTGCGAAATTTTGCGCAGCAGTGCCAGTGCCTCGTCCGTTCTGCCGGTCCATGACAGAACCGAGGCCATTTCAATATAGGCTTCCTTCAAAGCCGGTTTTTCCTTGATTACTTTACGATACTGTTCCAGAGACTCGTCGTATCGCTTGACATAGCTCAGTAGACGAGCGAGTTCCAATCTAGCTTGCCAGTCCTGGATATCTTCGCCAATTGCACTAAGGTCAGGTTGCGGGATCTTTGAGGCGGGCTGTAATATCGCTGATTGTGATGTTGCCAGTTTCGGCATAGCAGCCAGTTCAGCAGCTTCGAGCGGCGTCTCCTGAGGAAAGAAACCTGCCAGCACGACCAGGATGATCAGCGGAAACCTCATTTAATTTCTCCTTTTTTTTCATGGAGAACAGTACGGTAATCCCGTATGGCTTCTTCGAATTTACTGGCCATGGTGAATACACGCGCACGCGCAATCAGAGCAATACGCCAATCAGGATGGTCATGAAGCACACGCTCAACGAGAACCAGTGCCTCGTCAGTTCGGTTCAGCAGACTGTAGAGTTTCGCCAGTTTGAGCATGGCAACCTGATTGTCCGGCTCTATCTGTAGAAGGCGGATAAATACTGGGACAGCCATGGCGAATTTGCCGCTGCTCAGATAGGCATCGCCAAGTCTCCTCAATAGAATCGGTGTATCCAGCCCTCCGATCAGGGCGGCCGAATAGAGCTTCGCCGCTTCTTCGAATTGGCCTTCTTCGAACATTCGATCAGCATGAAAAGAATAGACTTGGGCTTGGCGAATCGTATGATACATTATGGGTATAAGTACTGTCAGGCCTAGCGTCATGACTGCGTAGGTCAAATACTGACGTGTCTTTGTAGTGGCCATTGTCGCCTCCTCACTGAGGATTACTGGTCGATGGCTGCTAGGGCTTCAGGCAGGGTATTGAATACGGATAGAATTCGGTCTGTCCGTGTAAGTACAAGCATTTTCTGAACCTGTTCGTGAACACTCACTAGAGCGACACGACCATCAGGCCCCACCGCACGACTGAGGAAAAGAAAAGCACTGAGCCCTTTAGAATCCATGGATTCGACATTGGCCATGTCCAGGATAACCCTTTTGTGTCCTTGACTGATCAAGTCTAGCATTTGGTTTTTAAAGCCATTGACATTCATATAATCAAGACGTTTGCTGGGAATTGTCATGATTGAGCACGCGCTTTCCCTTCTGAACTCTATCTGCATTGATCTCCTCTTCCTGACTTTCAGACCAGGAACTCAAAAGTCTTAAAAACTGTGTACATACAGCATCATAAGTGTATTGTAGTTGTTGTACAACTTTTTTTCAAGCATCTTGATCGAGCGTAGATATGGGGCTATTGCCTCATCCTGAAAGGCAAACATAAAAACATCGGCCGGGATCTCCGGCTCAAAAACATCTAGCAGTTCTTCAATATCGATATACGAAGCCAGATCGGCCTGCGAAAAGGTCGGGTCCGATAACACCTCCAGGACTTTTTCTAGGCGCTTCTGATTGCGAGCGACATGGGCAGCTGGCTCTTCGAGGAGAAAGGCGCGGAGCAAGGCATATTGGTCTTTATCTATTCCGGATATACGCGATAGATATGGCGCTAAATGCTTGAGATAGATACGTATACCGCGCTTAAGCAGGACAGCATCTTTGATAACCAGCGACACAAGTCCCTCGGGGGTGTGAAAGGCTGCCAGATCAATATCCAGATAGCGGTCGTCAAAAGAAATCGCTACTGGATAGATTGCAGGCTTTTTTCGATCGAATCTGACCCCGCAGGACTGAGCGTCAAATTCCTTGTCCCACCGTTCCCAGACAATGCAGCCAGAGGTGTAGGTCTCGCCGCCAAAACGAAATGGTGCATGAAAGTCAACTTCATCGCCAAGGCTGAGACGATCTCGGCGTGAGAGCCAACTTGGAAGGAGTACTTTGGCACCATGCAGGCTGAGATCAGCCAGAATATATTGAAATGGGGTAAAATCGTCTTCCCTTGAGCCAAGAAAGGGCAGGATGATGGAGCTGATATCAACGCGGTGTTCGCTTCGCAGGTCTTGGGAGAAAACCGTTTCATCCATGCAAAGAGCTCCTGCAAAAAAGGTTGAGCCTGCATGGTCGAGCAATCAAATTTATACTATTAAGAGTAATGTAATCGTTTCTAAGCGCAACAGTTTGAAAACAATTGGAATTCATGTCATTTTAAGAGTGTTGTGCCTTATGGTTAAGGAAAATCAATAAATTATAGCAAACCAATTTCCCCGAAAAGCCAGCAGTTAGATATGTTGCGGGAAAGATAGAACCTGTCAAGATACAACCCCGCATTGTCTGAGTATATTCTTTTTGCAATCCTCTGCTTGGACAATAAATGGAAATGTCTTTCTGATTCTTCAGTCTATTCTTAGAAAAAGAATAAGTCAAAAATGATCATACAAAAAGATTTCTGCTGTTGTTACCGCAACTGCTGGAGGATTTTTTTCAGAAAGTTCTGGTTGGCTTCGGAGAGTGTGAGATGGAGATGAAGAAAAAGTCATTTACGTTCAGATGTTGCGGCAATGACGGCGAAATTATGTGGAAGACGCGGCATGGAAAGGCAACGAGCATCCTCCACCTGTTTTCGTTGGATAACACTCAAACAGCTCCAGGTGCAGTGCAAGCAGTATATCACCAGGATGTTGCTGGGCATGGAGCCGATGAAGCAAGTTCCTGATGAAACGGGTCGCAAGTTGGCCCTGATCGGCGCCCTGACGTCCTATCGGGTATCGGAGAAGATCGGCAAGATATTCGGTTGGGCGGTTGACAAGATGACGATCTGGAAGTCAGTGCAACAGATTGGGTCGAAGATGGATTTTGTCTTGGATGGCAATGAACAGCCCCGTAGACAGCGGAGCCGCAGCGAGTCTCCATCTCGTTTACGTCCTGCCTTCGTTTTTAGCGGTCATGATCTCCGATTCCTGATCCAACAATTCACCCAAGGCCTTGGCGGTTTCTCCGACAATAGTAATGCAGTGCTGACGGCGGCCCTCAGGATTTCTGTAAAAATCCTTGACCTGATCTCGATCCATCCAATCTACTCGGGCAATCTGGCAACAGTTGATGCCGCCGTATGGTGTGGCCAATGCCTCGAAATTTTTCAGGACTGTCTTGGTAGCGGCCCACATCCGGGGATTTTCCTTTTCCGCGAGGCTTCCCCGGCTGTATAAGCTGCCGATTACGCTGACAGCACCCACCAGGGCACCGCAAATGTTGCCGGTACCGCCGATACCGCCGCCAAATGCGCCCAGAGCCTTAATTATCGAAGTATCGGTAATGCCAAGTTTTTCCATGCCGACCATGGCCACCACCTGGCTGCAATGCATCCGTTGTTTGAAAAGCTCAATTGCCTTCTCCCTCATTTCATCCGACAGCATTCTTTCCTCCAGACTTTGCGTTTAAAACTGGAACACCACATTTTTTATATGTAGCCGATTTGTCGAGGGATCGCACCGCGTTTTCAATCATGGATGAGTAGAACAATCCGTGGGCTGGGGAGGTAGATAGGAGAAAACCTTCTATGCTCTCCCACCAGTAGCCATTTGCCGCAAATTTGTGATGTCCCTCAGCGGCGGTGCCCCGAAGAAGGGGTCAAGAAGAAGGTGACCCCTTCACCCATGGACATACTCCTGTCATTGGCGGAGTGGGGTCGCGAAGCAACGGACCCCACTCCGCCCAAAAAATCAACCTGCCATTGCCGCTATACGCCGCTGAAGTTCCTCGGGCGAAACCTCCTCGACGCGTGTCGCCAAATGCCAGATATTGCCGAAGCGGTCATGCACCGTGGCCATGCGGTCGCCCCAAAACTGGTCGGTAGGCGCCATTGCCGAACTGGCCCCGGCCGCAAGCGCGCGCTGGTACACGGTATCAACCTCCCCCATGTAGAGATAGAAGGCACCACCCATCGGTTTGCACTCTCCCTGCGGTTCACCCAGCATGATGACCGAATCGCCGACAATCACCTCGGCATGACCGATAGTCCCATCGGGCTGAGTGATGCGCTCCTTTTCACGGGCCGCGAAGGCCTGCTTGAGGAACTCGATCAAATCCGCCGCGCCAGCGACGGTCAGATAGGGGGTGATGGTATGGTAGCCTGCCGGAATCGTATTGGTTTTCATGTTTATTTCTCCCATTGGTTTGTGGTGGTGAGCCTTATGCTCATGCCTCCATCATACCCGAGACCATTGTCAGATCCTGTCAGGAGTGTCATCCGCCACGTACGTTTTCGCCCGGAATCAGATTATCCGCTATCGCGCACCCCGATGATGTGACGCAGATAGTGGGCGATGCTGATCTCCTCGGTCGGGTTGAATTGTTCCGCCAGCACCTCCAGGGACTCGATGCGATCGAAACGAAAATTTCGGTAATCACGGCGCAGCTCGCACCAGGCCAGTAGGGTCCACACGCCACTCCAACCGACCATGGCCAGCGGCCACAGGATCCGTTCGCTGCGCAGCTGTTTTTCGTCCCGGTAAAAGGCCCGAATCTTATGGTGCTGCTCGCAAGCCCGGCGCAGGCGGCCATGCACCTCGCGCAAAGGGTCGTCACTTTCCATGATCGGGATGCGGTAGGGCTGCTGTTCCGCATGCCGTTTGAGCTGCTCGGTCAGCACCGAGCGGATCTTCAGTTCCGCGGTTCTCGCCCCCTGCGCCAGATCCTTGTCGGTGAAGGCCTGCACCATACGGCTGCCGACGATCAGCGCTTGGAGCTCGTCGGGGTTGAAGAGAAGCGGCGGCAGGTGATTGCCCGGACGGATCATATAGCCGACGCCGGGTTCGCCGGTCACCGGCACGCCCGCCATGATGAGGGACTGTACGTCACGATACACGGTGCGCGGCGAGATGTGCATAAGCTCGGCAATCGTCTCGGCCGTTATGGCCGTGCGCCGCGAACGCAGCAACAGCGTCAGTTCAAACAGACGTTCGGCCTTGGTCATGGCAATTGATCGCCGACTAGCAAGCGGCAGATGATTTCCCGCCGGAAAAGTGCCGGACCCAGCACCGCGCTTGTGAAGAGCTCGCCCTTGTCGGTCCATCGGGCAATGCTCTTTCCTAAAACTTCGAGTGCAGTTTGCATACTGGTGCCCTCAACCCCGTTCTTGATTGCGTGATCTCACATGGGCTTCTCGGCTTGTATATTGCCAAGGCCTCTTCTGCATTACAACAATTACAGGTGCTCTCGGACGATCAGGCAAAAAAAGACCAGGATTAGTCTGCCGGCCCTGATTCGTTCCGCATTACTCTCTTTGCATCAACAAGGTGGCAATTGGATTCGAGCAAAATCCACGAAATAGACTGGGGCTCATCATATCAAAGGAGAATCACAATGTTCAAGCGCAAATCAGGAAACAGCAACCTGGAAGTATCGGCCCCCGGGCTTGGCTGTATAGTCAGGAAGGATCTTTTAATGGGTGACCCCATCTTGACCCCATCATAACTAAACAACCACCGATTAGAAGTCGGTGGTTGTTTAGATGTAGCCGATTTGTCGAGGGATCGCACCGCGTTTTCAATCATGGATGAGTGGAACAATCCGTGGGCTGGGGAGGTAAATAGGAGAAAACCTTCTATGCCCTCCCACCAGTAACCATTTGCCGCAAATTTGTGATGTCCCTCAGCGGCGGGGCTCCGAATAAACGACTGTATTCGCGGCTGAATTGGGAAGTGCTTTCATAGCCGACCTGAAACGCTGCGGTTGTTGCATCCAGAGGTTCGATAAGCATCAACCGGCGCGCTTCATTCAACCGCAACAATTTTTGAAACTGCAGCGGGCTCATGGCTGTCAGCGCTCGAAAATGATGGTGGAAGGTTGATGCGCTCATATTGACTTGCTTGGCGAGGTCTTCAATACGTATCGGCCTCGTGTAGTTATCCTTCAACCAATCGATCACCCGTGCTATCTGATGCCCCTGACTCCCCGCCGAGGCAATCTGGCGCAGACGAGCACCTTGATCACCTATAAGTAAACGATAAATGATTTCCCGTTGGATGATCGGGGCAAGGATGGGAATGTCCTGCTGTTCTGCAAGCAAGTCGATCAGTCGTTGAAAAGCGGTGAGCAGCGGCAATGTCACCTCGCCGGTCGCCATTCCACGGCTCGACTGCTGCTGACGCGGCGGGGGAAGATTGCTGTCCACCATCAATTGAGAAATCTCCCGCAGATCAAGCTTGAGCCTGAGCCCTAAGAAAGGCTTCTCCCGACTCGCCTCGATAATTTGCATCACCGTGGGCAGATGCACTGAGGTGATCAGATAATGGTGAGTGTCATACACATAGGTGTCATCTCCCAGCAGCACGCGCTTGGCCCCTTGGGCGACCAGGCAGATGCTCGGTTCGTACATGCCGCTTATCGGCTCGGTCGGTTCCTCCCGTCGAAAAAGTGCCAAGTCCGGGAGTGCGGTTGTGTACAGCTCGCCCTTGTCGGTCCATCGGGCAATGCTCTTTCCTAAATATTCGACTACAGCTTCCATACTGTTGCCCTCAACCCCGTTCTTGATTGTGTGATTTTACCTCGATTCCTCTGTGTGAATATTGCCAGGCTCCATTTTGCATTACAACAATTTTAGATACTCCCGGACGATTAGGCAATAAATGAACAGGATCGGTCTACCTGCCTTGGTTCTTTCTGCATTACTGTGTTTGCATCAACAAGATGGCAATTGGATTTGAGCACAATCGACGAAATAGATTGATCCTCAGCAAATGAAAGGAGAATCACAATGCAAAAACGCACATTAGGAAACAGCAACCTGGAAGTCTCGGCTCTTGGGCTTGGCTGCATGGGAATGAGCATGTCCTACGGTCCGGCTGGAGATAAACAGGAGATGATTGCTCTTCTTCGGGCCGCCGTGGAACGCGGCGTTACCTTCTTCGATACGGCGGAGGCCTACGGCCCGTTCACGAACGAGGAGCTCATCGGCGAGGCGCTCTCTCCCCTGCGCGACCAGGTGGTGATCGCCACCAAGTTCGGGTTCAACCTCGATTCCACGTTCGATCCTAAAGCGGAGCGGGGTTCGGTGGGGCTGGATAGTCGGCCGGAACACATCAAGCGGGTCGCCGAGGCCTCGCTCAAACGGCTCAGGATCGATGCCATCGACCTGTTCTATCAGCACCGTGTTGACCCGAATGTGCCGATCGAAGACGTGGCAGGCGCAGTGAAGGATCTGATCCAGGAAGGCAAAGTGAAGTACTTTGGCCTTTCTGAGCCAGGAATACAGACGATTCGTCGTGCCCACGCCGTCCAGCCCGTGACGGCAGTCCAGAGTGAATACTCGCTGTGGACCAGAGACCCTGAGGCGGAATTGTTGGCAACTCTTGAAGAACTCGGGATCGGTCTCGTCCCCTTCAGCCCCTTGGGACGCGGCTTTCTCACGGGAAAGATGGACGAAAACACGGCCTTTGACACCTCCGATTTCCGTAACGTCCTCCCTCGTTTTACCCCAGAAGCGCGTAAAGCAAATCTGGCCTTGGTTGATCTGCTGGGCACCATCGCAAAACGGAAGCAGTCAACACCTGCCCAGATAGCGCTTGCCTGGCTACTCGCCCAGAAGCCGTGGATCGTGCCCATTCCGGGCACCCGAAAGCTGGCGCGACTGGACGAGAACCTCGGCGCAACTGAAATCGAACTTACAGCCGATGATCTCCGGGAAATTGAGCAGGCCGCAGCAAAGATCACGGTGCAAGGGGCTCGATATAACGAGAAGTTGCTGCAACTCAGCGGTCGATGAGGGGAAAACTAGAGCTTTCGCTATAAATCCCAAATGAAAATTCATAGCAAGATGAAAATGCCGGGAACAGCAATAATTCGATACCGATAGCGATGGCGATATCGATACCGATGAAGCCAACGCAAACGAACTAAATAGTTACATAAAATATACCATAATATCAGAGGAGCCCTGAATTTT
>JAUYSF010000042.1 GCA_030696435.1 Desulfoprunum sp.
CGATCTGGTGATTATCGCCCCGGCAACGGCCCAGACCATTGCCCGTCTGGCTGGCGGTATGGCTGATGACCTGCTGACCACCACTATCCTGGCTACTCGGGCGCCGGTCATTCTTTGTCCGGCTATGAATAGCCGGATGTATCTTCATCCCGCAACCCAGGAAAATCTAAAAAAACTGCAACAGTTCGGTTACCAGGTTGTTGATCCGAACAGTGGACTCATGGCCTGCAAGGAAGAAGGGCAGGGCAGGCTGCCTGAATGGGAGCAGGTCTCGGAAATATTTCTCAAAGCCCTGAGCGCCCAAGATTTGGCTGGTGAGAAGGTGCTGATTACCGCCGGGCCGACGAGAGAACCACTTGACCCGGCCCGATTTCTCAGTAACCGATCTTCAGGTAAGATGGGCTATGCCCTTGCTGCAACGGCGTATCGTAGAGGGGCGGAGGTGCTTCTTGTCAGTGGCCCTGTCTCTCTTGCCTGTCCCTTTGGTGTGCAACGCATTGACGTCAAAACAGCCAGAGAAATGGCCGATGTGGTATGGCAACATGCCCCGGAGTCCTCAATAATTGTCAAGGCTGCTGCCGTGGCCGATTTTCGTCCCGCCACTGAACAATCGGAAAAGGTTAAAAAAGACCGGGTAAAACCGGAGATTTCTTTGATACAAAATCCCGATATTCTTTATGAATTGGGCAGAAAAAAACTCCCTGGTCAGATCCTGGTAGGGTTTGCGGCGGAGAGTTCGAATCTCGAAGAGGAGGGCCGGAGAAAGCTTGAGCGGAAAAATCTGGACATGATCGCTGTTAATAATATCTGTTCAACAGAAATCGGATTTGAATCGGACAGGAATCAGATCTTGCTTATCGATAATGAGGGGAGTCGTCTTCTGCCAATGACCAGTAAGGAACACACCGCCGATCTGATCTGGGACCGGGTTATGGCTATAAGCAAAAGAAAAGATTCTTAAACAGGACAAAAAATAGTAGATCAAGGATATTCCGGTGTTTTCTCGCTGTACGTCTTTGGAGTTGCCTCTTTCCTCATCGAACACCGCAGCAGCGCTTAAATTTTTTGCCGGAATGGCAGGGGCAAGGGCTGTTGCGGTCCAGTTTCTTCCTTGTAATTTCACATCTGCCGTCCAGGTAATACCAAGACTGTTCAGAGCGGATAAATCGGCTGTTTTCACGCATCGTGCACAAATAGCCGGCCGAAATTGAGGTTGCAGTGAACTCAACCTCCCCTTGGCGGTGACTTGCAAGTCCATCTTTGCAACTGTGAATTTCCAACCCGAGCCATTTAACCTGCTCATGGGGCAGATCCATGTCCGGCGGTCGCGTGTCAGGTGCCCAGGTTTGTAAGATATATTCAGAGCGTCCGAGGACATAGGCCGAATAACGTGAACGCATGAGGGCCTGTGCGGTTGGGGCCTGAGTCTGCCGGTTGATAAGAGGTTCGCAACAGGAGGAAAAGCTCTGTTTGCTGCCGCAGAAACAGGGAGTAAGAGTGATAGGCATTTTTTCAGGATTTTCTTCCGGCCTTGAGGGAAGAGAGGTGCATTAAAACCCGGGTTGTCGCTTGAGATCGAGTTCCTGGGAAACCTGTGTTGCCGTCTCTTCAATTGACCGTCCATCGGAGAAGACCACAGGAATCTGATACTTTATAAAAATCTGATCTGATTGCCTTAATTCCTGTTCGCAGGTCGAAAGCTTGGCATAGGTGCTGTCCTTGTAGCGTTTTTCCCGGAAGGCATGCAGCATCTGTGGGGTGGTCGAGAGGCCGACAACCCGGTTTTTATTCCGAACAATCTCGGGGGGCAGGCGTTGCAAGTCAAGATCATCTTGGACGAGCGGGTAATTCGCCGCCTTCAGGCCCATCTGGGTGGCGATGAAGACCGACACCGGAGTCTTACCGGAACGGGAGACTCCGACAATGATCAGGTCAGCCTCGTCGTAATCCTTGGTGCCGGTACCATCATCATGGGCTATGGAATAGTGAATGGCGTTGACCCGTTTGGTCATGGTATTGTCATCGAGGTGCCGTGAAGTACCGGGTTCGCGGATGGCCTTTGCCTCAAGGAGATCTTCGAGTTTGACGAGAAAATGATCGCAAATATTGAGAAATTCGACCTCGGGAGTATCAAAAATCTGATTGAGTTTGATGCTGAAGAGGGTGGAGAAAACCAGGGGGTATCTACCGGCAGACTGACTCAGGATTTTTTCCAAAGCCCTTTTGGCCTGCGCTTCGCTGCGAATAAACGGAATGAGCTCTTCGTTGAAATTCACCTCAGGAAATTGGCAGAGCAGGGCTTTGCCCATATCCTTGGCAAGGATACCGGTGTTGCCGGAAATATAATAGACATCTTTGGACTTCCACATGTATTGTTTTCTCCAATGCGTATGTGTATGAGTTTTGCCAATACGGATCCTTCCCGCAACGAGAATTTACCGTGTATTCCCGCACTGTACAACGGAAATTCGATAATGCTTAAGAATTATTTATACTCCGCATTAGCATACCTTAATACATTTTTCCCTTCCGATTGGCGATATCGACAGCGGCTGGAAAGAGCATTGGCAAAGATGCTCTCTTGGGAGTTCAGAAAGGCCCAATGAAAGACAAGCGCCTGCTTATCCTCGAACCTTACTGGGGCGGTTCACATAGCCAGTTTCTTGTTGGACTGCAGCAGCATATCGGGGCACAATGCCAGGTTATGAGTCTGCCTGCCCGCAATTGGAAGATGCGCATGCAACTCTCCGCGCCCTGGGCCTTGGTCTGCTTGAGAAAACTCTCACCCGAACAGCGTCGGTTCGACACGGTGCTGTGCTCGACATTCATGGATGTCGCCGTGCTGCGTTCTCTTCTGACAACACTCTCCGGCTGGAACAGCACAACCCGATTTTGTACATATTTCCATGAAAATCAATTTGCCTATCCTGAGCAGTTCGGGCAAGGCGGTAATAGACAATTCGCCGCCATCAATTATACAACTGCACTTGCCTCCGACCGTGTTGCATTCAACTCCCGCTACAATCTCGAAACCTTTCTAGATGGCTGTAATCACTATCTCAAAAAATCCGGCGAAATGGGCGTTCAAGCCACTTCTAAGGAAATTCAGGGGAAAAGCAAGATTCTCTCGCCTGGTCTGGATTTTTCTCTGATTGATCAGGTCTCTGTTCTTCGTGAACAAAGATCGCCCGTTATTGTCTGGAATCATCGATGGGAACATGATAAAAATCCCGAGGAATTATTTGTCGCGCTCATTGAACTCAAAAGACAAGGCCTTGATTTCCAGCTGATTGTTCTTGGACAGGGCTTCTCAAGTGAACCCCAATGTTTTAAAGAGGCACGCATACTGCTGGCCGACAGGATCCTGCACTTTGGCTATGTTCCGTCAAGACAGGACTATGCCGAGCTTCTGAAAAAAGGGACAATCGTGGTCTCCACAGCCAGGCATGAATTCTTTGGGATAGCAGTCCTGGAAGCGGTAAGAGCGGGGTGCCGGCCCCTGTTACCGGACCGCCTTGCCTATCCTGAACTTTTTGAACGGCAATATCTCTATAGTGAAAACAGCCTGATTGAAAGCCTGGGGCGGTTGCTTCGGAACGACAGCGGGTTAGATAGCGATGAACTCATGCAATTGACGGAAAGATTTTCCTGGCCGGTGGTTCGTCAGGACTATAAGGAATGGCTTTTCGGGGCTTGACTCGGAACAGCCGACATTGAGCGGAAAGTGGCGAGAGAAGGTCGCCACAGGGGGCTGAAGGTATGAAGAACAATATCGTGCTCATTGGTTTTATGGGAGTGGGCAAGGGCAGAACTGCCAGGAGTATTGCTGCCAAAACAAATATGTATGCCGTAGATTGTGACGATCTTATTGAAAGTCTCGCCAATATGAAGATCAAGACTATCTTTGAGGTCCATGGAGAGGAGTATTTCCGTCGCCTCGAGCAAAAGACTGCAAAATGGCTTGAGGAATCGGTCAGCTCTACAATTATTTCCAGTGGTGGGGGCTTTTTTAAGGTAAAAAACCTGAAAAAGATCGGCAAGATTATCTATCTGCATGCTGATTTTGAGACAATCCTGGCAGGCCTCATGACGGATGTCAATGCCGAGAAAAAACTACGGAAAAGACCTCTGTTACAGGATCTTGACAAGGCCAGAAGCCTCTTTGCCGAACGGGTTCCCCTGTATCGTCAGGCGGCAGATGTTGAGATCCCTGTTGCTGGACTGAGCGCTGATCAGGTGGCCCAAGAGATCATTTCCGCTCTTGAGGGAGAAAAGAAAAAAAAGAATAGCCGAAAAACTAAAAAGTAAGCTATTTCGGCATCTTTTTGGCAAAATCGAGCATTCTTCTGATGGGTATCCGGGCTTTTTCGGCCAGATCCGCAGAAACGAAGATTTCATTCGTGCCATTCTCCAGGACCTCGGCGAGGTTCTGGAGCGAATTCATGCCCATCCACGGGCACATAGCACAACTCTGGCAGGTCGCTCCCTCTCCGGCCGTTGGTGCCGGAAGAAAGGTCTTGTCCGGGGCCATCTTCTTCATCTTATGCAGGATTCCGGCATCGGTTGCAACGATAAACTCCCTGTTTGGCATGGTACTGACAGCCTTTATCAAGACTGTGGTCGAGCCGACGACATCGGCCAGGGCAACCACTGGCTCAGGTGCTTCGGGGTGAACCAGGATCGCCGCATCGGGATGCAGTCTGCGCATCCGGGCGAGGGCTACTGAGCGGAACTCTTCATGCACGATACAGGATCCCGGCCAGAGGATCATCTCAGCTCCTGTCAGTCTCTGGACGTAGCTCCCTAGATGTCTGTCAGGGGCCCAGAGGATTTTTTCCCCGGCTTCAGCCAGATGGCGGATAATGGGCAAGGCAATCCCGGAAGTCACCACCCAGTCTGAACGGGCTTTAACTCTCGCGCTGGTATTGGCATAGACCACCACTGTATGCTCTGGATGCTGATCACAGAATGCTGAAAAGAGCTCGGCGGGGCAGCCTTCATCGAGAGAACAGGTGGCCTTGAGGTCAGGCATAAGCACCCGCTTTTCATTGTTGAGGATCTTGGCGGTCTCCCCCATAAAGCGGACGCCGGCCACAACAAGGGTCTGGGCCGGGTGCTCGGTGCCGAAACGAGCCATCTCAAGAGAATCAGCAACACATCCCCCCGTCTCCTCCGCCAGATCCTGCAAAACACCATCCGTATAATAATGGGCCACCAGAACGGCACTCTGCTCTTTGAGCAGTTTTTTGATGCGCTCTTTCAACGCCACCTGCTCGTCACTTGTCAATTCAGGCCATTTCGGCTGGTCTGGTACATGAAATGTCGGGATGGTAACGCTTGCTTCCTGGGCATGATTTGGAGGTGACATGGTTCTATCCTGGGCTGGATCTTCATCTGTCGGGCAGATGCTCGGGTGTATGTTGTTTATGTATATGAAATACAAGGGTAATATATGACAAAACAGGAATACCTGTCTTGAGCTTTTCCAGTAGCGAATATAAAACTAACGGGAAAATAATGGAACCGAAAATATCGGCCTATACAATCAGACCTGCAAAGATGGGAACAATGAGGGCATCGTCGATACCTTCTCTTCAGAAACATTCAAACAGGTTAAATTGCAGGTATGAAAACGATTTTAATTGTCGATCAGGAAAAAAATATAACATTTACCCTGCAAAAGCTTCTGGAATCTGAATCATTCAATGTCTTGAGCTCGCATAATCTGCAGGAGGTCATTTCCATCCTCAACATCCAGAAATTCGATCTGGTAGTAGTCAGCAGAGATATGCCCGCCAGTGGGGAGTTTGACCTCGTTCAGTGGCTCATGGAATATTCTCCCCACACACATATAATCACTCTTTCCAGTGCTGCGTCTCTTGAGGGGAAGAGCCAGAAGGTACTGGCTGATTTTACCAAACCACTCGATTTTTACTCTCTTGTCAAAACGATAAAGACCTCGCTTGCAGTCAAGGGATTCTCCGGCATACTGAGCGATATAAGCCTTCAGGATTATATCCAGATGTTCTGCATGAACGGTTCGACCAAAGCCATTCTGGTTACCCAGAAAAATGAAAAGGGGATCATCCTTATCCGGGATGGCAATGTTGAGTATGCCATTCAAGATCAACTGGAAGGGGAGGAGGCCTTTTTTCGGATTATGTCTTGGAAAAAAGGGACCCTCAAAGAGGTCAAGATCAAGAAATTTCCTGAAGCAAATATCCATAAGGATTTCAATTTTCTCTTGATTGAGGGTGCGAGTCGGTCAAATAGTCTACAGTTGGTAGAACCTCACGGAGAGCAGGGGCAGGATGCGCCGGTAGCCTCGCTCTCAGAGAAAACTAGCGTCAATGTGAATACACCTGGCCAGGAGAATTTTGAATCTGCAGAGGATAAGCCGGGAGTTATGAGTGGGCAGTCAATCGGACCGGGAAAAGAGAAGATAAATAGCAGATTGTCCGTAATTCCAAGGAGAAGGCCATGGCTGAAAATAGCTCTGGCCGCTATCCTTCCTCTGCTGGTCTTGATCATTGGGATCAATGGTTTCTTTCTTTCCTCTGCCCAGACTGATGTTTCAGTTCCGCAGAACAACAATGGCCAGGCAGGAGAGAAACAGAGCAGTCATGGAGAACCGGCTGTGGTCGAAATCAAAGAGGAGGTGATGAACACAAAACCTGCCGAGAATGCCTCTGTCCTTCCCAGTCCGGGGGATACTGGCACCCAGAAAGGCATCGTTATTACACCTCTGCCTGTGGCGGTAATGCCAGAAGAATTAACGGAAACGGTCATTTTACGCCTGCACGGTTCCAACACCATCGGTGCCCAGTTTGCCCCAGCGCTCGCCCAAGGCTTTATGAAGGATATTCTTAAAGCCCCGAAGGTGGAGATCGTTGCGGGAAATGCCAATGAAGTCAAGGTGAGGGCTGTTTTTGCCGATCGCATTGAGACTGTAGAGATTCAGGCCCATGGTTCGACCACGGGATTTGAGGGTCTGGCTCAGAAAAAATGTGACATTGCCATGTCATCAAGAAAGATTAAGGAAACAGAGATTGAGCAGCTCAAGGCCTTAGGCGATATGACCGCCATAACCAATGAGCATGTCATAGCCCTTGATGGCATTGCAGTGATCGTAAATAAAAGCAATCCGTTACAAAAGCTTGATGTGCGCAAGTTGGCGGATATTTTCACCGGAAGAATTACCGACTGGTCGGCAGTGCAGGAGGCAAAGGGGCCGATTACGGTCTATGCCCGTGATGAGAAGTCCGGCACCTTCGATACCTTCAAACATATCGTTCTCGGTAAAACAGAGCTCAAGGCCAATGCCCAGCGATTTGAGTCGAATCCCGAGCTCTCCGATAAGGTGGCAATGGATCCTGCCGGGATTGGTTTTACCAGTCTGCCAAATATCAGAAAGGCAAAAGGGCTGGCAATTGCCGAAGAAGGGGCGGGGGCTATATTTCCCAATTTTTTTACCGTTGCTACAGAAGATTATCCCCTCTCACGCCGCCTCTACTTTTATACCGAGGCGAATCCCTCTCAACCGCTTATCAGGGATTTTGTGGAATATACTCATTCCCGAGCCGGCCAAGCAATCGCCAAAGATCTGGGTTTTGTTGACTTAAACATTAAGAGTTTTGTCGCGGGGGCAATCGATGCGGCCGGTGTAAAGAACGCCGGACTGATACAACAGTATGCGGCATCGACAAAAGATGCCGAGCGTCTGTCACTCAACTTCCGGTTTAAAAATAATCTCAGTGTTCTCGATAACCGGGCCATGAGGGATCTGGATAGAATTGTCGAATATTTAAAGGAGACTATGGGTAAAAAAATCATTCTTTCGGGCTTTGCCGATAATTCCGGAGATTATGAGCACAACAGAATTCTGGCCCTGGAACGGGCTGAGAC
>JAUYSF010000067.1 GCA_030696435.1 Desulfoprunum sp.
ATCTGCGAGACCCTGAGCAGCCTGGGCTCCAGACTCTCCCATCACTGCCGATCGGCCCACTCAGTCAGCGCAGGCCGCATTGCCGCCCGCCAGAGCCCCCTTGACATTCTTTTTCTCGACGTGCGCCTGCCGGACGGCAACGGCCTCGATCTCCTGCCGGAATTCATGGAGATGGCCGATCCCCCGGAGATCATCATCCTGACCGGCAAAGGCGATCCGGACGGCGCTGAATTGGCCATCCAGGGCGGGGCCTGGGATTATATCCTCAAGCCCTCCAGCGTCCGGGAAATAACCCTGACCCTGGGCCGAGCCCTGAAATACCGGGAAGAGAAAAAGAATAAGGCCGAGGCTGAAATCCTCAACATCAGCAAGGTGGTGGGAACCAGTCCACGAATGAAGGCCTGCTTCAAACTCATGGCCCAGGCCGCCCGTTCCGACTCAAATCTTCTTATTACCGGGGAAACCGGCACCGGCAAAGAGCTCTTTGCCCGGACCATCCATGAAAACAGCAGTCGCTCAAGTGGAAAATTTGTCTTTGTCGACTGTGCCTCACTGACCGAATCGCTCGTTGAATCGACTCTTTTCGGACATCGAAAAGGGGCCTTTACCGGGGCTCAGGATAGCCGCATCGGTCTGATCAAACTCGCCGACAACGGCACGCTCTTCCTTGACGAAATCGGCGAAATGCCCCTTTCCATCCAGAAGGTTTTTCTGCGTGTCCTGCAGGAACGGACCTTCCGGGCCGTGGGTGACACCCTGGAGCAGACCAGCAATTTCCGCCTGATCGCCGCCACCAACCGCAACCTCGATGAGATGGTGGAAAGCCACGAATTCCGCAGCGACCTGCTCTTCCGCATCACCACCATGCGGCTGCCCTTGCCGCCTCTGCGCGAACGGTCTGAGGATATCCGGGCTCTGGCGAACTTCAAAACAGTCCAGCTTTGCCTCCAGTACGGAATGCCTGAAAAAACCATGGAGGAAAATTTCTGGGAGACCCTCGAAAGCTACACCTGGCCAGGCAATGTCAGGGAACTCTTCAATATCATTGAACGATCCATCATTGCCGCCGGTAGCGAGAAAAATCTCTTCGCCATGCATCTCCCTCGTCAAATGCGCATCCAGGTCGCCAAAGAGCAGATTCGCCAGATGACCGGATCCCAGGTATTGTCCGAAGATGAGGGAGGAGATCCGGATGAAGATGTCCGAAAAATAGGACAGGAAATATTCCAGGATATTTTCGACCGCCCCCTGCCCTCTCTCAAGACATTCAAGGGGGCCTCCGAGAAGATCTACCTAAGCGAGCTCATCCGCCAGTGCACGGGCGAGACCTCCCGAATCCTCTCGATATCAGGCCTGTCGCGCTCCCATTTCTATTCGCTTCTGAAGAAATACGGCCTGTCCATCCAGACCGACGAAACACAACCCTGAATGAAAGAGGAGCCAGGCGACGATCTGCTCCCCTTCCGCGTCAGATACAGGAATACGAAGGGCTCAGCCGACAAGGGTATCACTTGATCAGGGGAGGCCATTAGCCCTTGGAGCCCAGGCGGAGACCACCATGGATAAAGACCGTCTCACCGGCCATGGCCTCGTTGCGGTAGAGCTCCGCCACCAGACTGACCACTTCGGCCGGTTCGATGAGACGGCCCATCGGCACCTGTTCGAGAATCTTATCGAGGACTTTTTCATCAAGGGCCTTGACCATGGCCGTGCCGACATAGCCGGGGGCGATGGCCATGCAGCGGATCCGATCGGCAAATCCTCGCCGGAAAAATTCGGCCGTCAGGACCTTGGGTATGACCGACATCGCCGCCTTCGACGAGGCATAGTTGATCTGACCGGCCGTACCGAGCGAGCCGGTGGAGGAGACCAGGCAGACCAGACCCTTGCAGCCGTGGTTGACCATCCGCTCAACACACTCCCGGACCGTCAGGAAGACCCCGGTCAGGTTGATATCGATGACCTTCTGGAACTGAGCCAGGGACATCTTGCCGGTGACCTTGCCGGTCTCGCGATCAGTCTTAATCAACAGCCCGTCGCTGGTTATACCGGCGAAGGGCGCCACCAGATTGATCTTGCCGAAGGTAGCGATGGCGTGATTCGCCAGCTTTTCACAGTCAGCCTCGGAGGTGACGTTACAGGTGACAGAGCTCACCTGCTTGCTGATCGTGCGCAGTTCGGCCTCGGCCTGACGCAAGGGTTCTTCGGCGACATCGGCGATCACCACCTTACCGCCCTGGCGGAGCCAGAACTCGGCAAGAGCCCGGCCGATACCGCTGCCGCCTCCGGTGATAACGGCCACTGAATCGTCTATTGTCAGCATTACTCTTCTCCTCTCGGTGCCGGGCACCGACGTTCAAGTGGATAAAAATCCTCATCGAATACTTCATGACACAGCAACACACCACTGCATCGTGCAAGTTCTACGCCAGACAGGGAATGAGCTTCATCATGCATGCCTCCTCCTGAACAGATGTATCTGGCATTTTTCTTGCTTTAGGGCTTGATAGCCTCTCGGCAGCAACAGCCCCCCGCACATCGTCGGGACTGTCGCTGCCATCAATTTCCAGCCACTGAGCAATACCATGAAAAACCAGTCTGCCATCCCCATACCACCCGTAACGCAACCAACAATCTCACCTGCTAAACGCCAGCGAAAAGACAAGATCGTCACAGCCCGGGAGGCCGTAAGCCTGATTCGGGACGGGGCTACCGTTGCCACCGGCGGTTTTGTCGGTATCGGTTTCCCCGAGGGGCTGGCAGTCGCCCTGGAAGAGCATTTTCTTGAGCTCGCCCGGCCTCGGGATCTGACCCTGGTCTATGCCGCTGGTCAGGGAGACGGCAAGGAACGAGGACTCAATCACATGGGCCATCTCGGACTGGTGCGCCGGGTGGTCGGGGGGCACTGGGGCCTGGTTCCTAAACTCCAGAAACTGGCTCTGGAGAACCGGATCGAGGGCTACAATCTGCCCCAGGGCGTCATCACCCACCTCTATCGGGATATCGCCGCAGGCAAGCCCAGGACCATCACCACGGTAGGACTCGGAACCTTTGTCGATCCCCGCCACGGCGGTGGCAAAATCAACGAGATCACAACGGAAGACCTGGTGGAATGCATCTCGTTCGACGGCAAGGACTATCTGGCCTACAAGACCTTTCCGATCCATGTCGCCCTCCTACGGGGGACTACGGCGGACACCGACGGCAATATCACCATGGAGAGGGAGGCCCTGACTCTGGAGTCCCTCGCCATCGCCACCGCCGCCCACAATTCCGGCGGCATGGTCATCGTCCAGGTGGAACGACTGGCCGAGCGGGGCAGTCTCAACGCCCGCCAGGTGAAGATCCCCGGCATTCTGGTGGACTATGTCGTGGTCTCGACGCCGGCCTACCACTGGCAGACCTTCGGCAGCCAGTACAATCCCTCATACAGCTGTGAGATTAAGATCCCCGTCCAGTCTCTGCCAAAAATCGAGATGAGCGACCGCAAGATTATCGCCAGACGTGCGGCCCTGGAGCTGACGGCAGACAGCATAGTCAACCTCGGGATCGGTATGCCAGAGGGCATCTCCAGTATCGCCAATGAAGAAAACATCCTCGATTATATCACCCTCACGGCCGAACCGGGTGTCATCGGCGGACTGCCAGCGGGTGGCCTCAATTTCGGTGCGGCCCTGAACACCGAGGCCTTGATCGATCAGCCCTCCCAGTTTGATTTCTATGACGGCGGCGGTCTGGACCTGGCCTTTCTCGGGCTGGCCCAGGCCGATCAGTACGGCAATCTCAATGTCAGTAAGTTCGGGACCCGGCTGGCGGGAGCCGGAGGCTTTATCAATATCAGCCAGAGCGCCAAGAAGGTAGTCTTCGTCGGCACCTTCACCGCCTGCGGCCTGGAAATCTCCATCAAGGATGAACGGTTGACCATAGAAAAAGAGGGGACGATGCAGAAATTCATCGGCCAGGTCGAACATGTGACCTTCTCCGGCCCCTATGCTGTTTCCAAGGGCCAGACTGTTCTCTATATCACCGAGCGTTGTGTCTTTTCTCTGACCAAAGAGGGTTTGGAGCTGGTGGAGATCGCACCGGGCATCGAGCTGGAACGAGACATCCTGGGCCAGATGGGCTTCCGACCGATCATCAAGGATACGCCCCGGTTGATGGATAGGCGGATCTTCAACCCTGAGCCAATGGGGCTGCGCGGGGAATTCTAGGTAGACGGGAGATGGTGTAGCTTTTTTGCTACAATCAAGTCTTTCCCTGGAGCGGCAGGCCATGCTTTTTCATCTTCTTATAGAGCAGGGTCCGGTGGATCCCCAACAAGGCCGCCGCCTGGGCCTTGTTGTTGCCGGTTTTCTGCAGGGCCACAAGAAGAGCCGCCTTTTCCGCTTCGGCCTGGCTGTTGCGGATCGGCAGGATATCGGTCTCCACCCGCTGCACGCGGCTTTCTCTGGGGACAAAGGGTAGGTCGGTCACCCGGATCTCCTCTCCCTGCATGGCCAACAGCGCCCGCTCCAGCACATTTGCCAGCTCACGGACATTGCCCTGCCAGGAATGACCGGCAAGGGCCTGCATGACCTCGGGACTGATCCGGACCGCCGCGCAGCCGTTTCTGCGGGCAAACTTGGCCAGCAGGTGCTGGGCGAGAGGCATCACATCCATCGGCCTTTCTCGCAGAGGCGGGATGTGCAAGGAGATGACGTTGAGGCGGTAGAAGAGATCCTTGCGGAAATGGCCACGGGCGATAAGTCCTTCGAGGTCCTGATTGGTGGCCGCAATGAGCCTGAAATCCGAGCGGATCAGTCTATTCCCGCCCACCCGCTCAAAACATTTTTCCTCCAGCACCCGCAGCAGCTTGGGTTGCATATCAAGTGGCAGGTCGCCGATCTCATCGAGAAAGATGGTCCCGCCATCGGCAATCTCGAACTTGCCGGGCTTGCCACCGGCCAGGGCACCGGTGAAGGCCCCGCGGTCATAGCCGAACAGCTCTGATTCGAGCAGGTCTTTGGGGATGGCCGCACAGTTGATCTGGATGAAGGGTTGCAGCTTTCTCTGGCCGGAATGGTGGATGGCCTGGGCAAAGAGTTCCTTGCCGGTCCCGCTCTCACCGGTAATGAGCACCGGCGAGGTATTGGCAGCGGCCATCAGGGCCTCCAGCTTCAGATCTGCGATGGTCGTACTGGTGCCGATGATGCTCTCGAGGGTGTAGCGGGTCGAGCGCAGATTCATCAGCTCTTTTTCATAGCTCTTGACCTTCGATTCAAGGGAATGCAGCTTGCGGGCGAGTTTCACCACCTCGCTGATATCCTGGAACATCACCAGACCAAAGACGGCGATGACCTGGCCGACCTTTTTTAACGGGATACGGTGCACCACGATATTCTGGCCCCTGATCATCTGGATCTGGTTGATCTCAGCGATACCGGTTTGGCCAACGAAATGCATGCGGGTGTTTTCCACAATCTCGGTGCAGTGCCTGCCGATGCCCTTCTGGGCATCAATGCCGAGAAAGTCAGCATAGGGTCTGTTCAAATGGGTCACGGTGCCCTCAGCATCGGTAAGCATCGCGCCGCTCGGAATATTGTCGAAGATCAACTGAAAGAGCTCCAGTTGATCCTCCATTGCCTGAGAATCAAGATATTGCGGCCTCTCCTTCATACACTCTCCTCTGTGGCACTTTTGCTCAAACTTGCCGAATTCTTGCCATTGCGGCAGGTAACATGTAGACGTATTGATACATCTCCGATCTACAGTTGTCTACACAAAGGGCTTCAAAGCAGGAAAACCGCAGTACGATGACACACTCAGTTCATGCCTCGCGTCTGTTCTTCTAACTGCTGTCCGAAATATCAGACAACCTTCCTCCCGGTGAGCTGAGATCTAGCCCAAGCCAACTTCGCTACTGTCACGCCGGTCTTACCCAGAAAACTCATGAAACCTCCCCGCCAGATATTTATGTGAATTTCATTATCTTTTAGCATTATTCTGCTCCGCTCTGCTCTCTATCTCCTACCGATCTGAGCGTCGAAAGGTAGGCTTTCACTCTCTCCATCCCCCCTTTCTCAGTCCAGCAGCCTGCACCAAGTCTCCCTTCAATCATTGTGTCCGTTTTTCCAGACCGCTTTTTTTATCCTGAAGTTTCGCATCCCTAAAGTTTTTTCCTTTCCCATCCTCGCAACTTTTACAATCTCATTTGTGTTTCAACCCCGGACTCTGTCCAAAATTTCGTACAATCGCTGGGGACGCCGGGACGGAAATCGCAAGGGCAGCAATAGCAGATTGTAATTACTCATTTATTTATCAACATCCAGACTGGCACGCCAGTTGCTATATTCAGCTCAATCGAGATATGCCAAGGCAGTACGGAGGCTCGTATCACCCGTGATAGAGCATCTTTTTATATCGATCGTGCCAGATAGCCTGGCGCATCAGAACATCCACTTTTTTGGAGGAAGGTACCATGAGGAAAAAC
>JAUYSF010000185.1 GCA_030696435.1 Desulfoprunum sp.
AAAATTATGGCTGAAGTGTTTCGCAAAGACTCATAGATTGGCAATTGTTCCGATATAGAAATATTCTTTCCGGTTACATAGCAAATCAGTGACACCAAAATGCATAATAATATTGAAAGTCTGTTCATTAGTTTCCGTTCACAATGTTTGCTATGACATTACGTTGTGCGGTAAGTTGTGTTGCCAGAGATGTAAGATTGACAATTTCATCATTGTCTCTTTCTATGTTCAAATTTATATCCCGTTTTACTATTGAATTGCTCAACCATATAATTTCACTTTTGCCAACAAATTGAAAACCTACATCATTTGTCCAAGACATTCCTTCCTCAAAAGCATTTTCTATGATTGAATTTATTTCATCCGCTGATGGGGTATATGGGAAACTATATTTCACATTCAATTTTTGATTGCCGTTGTTTTCACCCTGGATAATTCCAAGTTTTTGCAACAGACTACGCATAAGAGATTGCTCTTCTTCAATTTGCAGGTCTAAAGTTGATTTTCTTATCAACTTTCTGATGTTTGCTCTTTTTTGTCTTATTAGGTCAACCTCACCACTTTTTCTTAATAATTTTGCTCTAAATGATGGATAAAGTTCTTGTACCTCTGAAAGAATATCCTCGCGGTAACCGATTATTTCTGCGGTGTCGCCGTCTACCTGATTAATAACCGCATGATCACTATGTTTCTCCAGAAAACCGTTTAAATATCTTACTAAATTTTGTTGTCCATTTAGCAGATGCTGGAACCGTATAGTTGAAAAAACATTTAACTCAGGAATTAACCAAAAATATGTAGCATATCCAGGAATAGTGCCCTCCTCAATTTCATTCAAATGGACCTCAGCTGCCCCCACAGGTTGATTACCTGTTACCGAGGGAACTTTGCCTTTACTTGAAGGTGTTTCGTTCCATGTGGTTAAGAAACAATCACCATTCGCATTATTAGCCAGAATATCAAAACAAAACACCCTTAACGAGTCTCCACCATTTTCATTCAAGCTGAATGTGCAGGTTGACTCGAGGGGAAATCCAGGACGAGTTGCCCATGTCCGTAATTGAGTAAGGACTCCAGGCAAATTTCCCAAAATTGCCTCTTGAGTACCATGCCTGTAATATCCGCACCTGTTGATAGAGTAGAAGTTCAGTTTAGCTTCTTCTGGCATATTATTCTTCCTCTTTGTTCATTATTCACTTCTCTAACGGTAAAGGTTACTTACGCCGCCAGAATACTTGCCGCGTCAGCGCCGCCGCGCTTCTCGGCATCAAGTGAGCCGCTTGGTTCGGCGATTTTATAGATGCTTTATGTCAATATTACCAAAATGATCTTTTAGATATTCACTAACTAAACGTCGATGGCATTGTTCAGATGTCGGCTCACTGCACAAAAAACATGCATTATTGAGTTCTTCAGACGTAATTTTGGTTTCAATTTTACGTTCTTTAATTAGGTTAACAAACCGTCGTACATATTCATTCCAATCAATTTGTTTTTTCTTATACGAATCTAAAATTTCTTTTGTTGGCGCAAAATCAGGTATGTGCTTATAGTCGCAATTGCAAAGTTCTTTTAAGAAAAAGGTCAGATCGTCCCGTTTCGCAAATCCTGCGAGTTGAGAAACATTGTTTAGTCGAATATCGATGAGCTTCGTAACACCAGCGTTACGAAGTTTTGAGAAAAATGTCTTAGCACTTTTTTTTGTGAATCCGATTGTATAAAGATTTATTGTTATCATTTATTTGGCCTTATATTCAGATGCTGGTTCAGCAGCTTCATAGGCTATTTTTTCACCTTGCCGCAAGTATGCATCATTCAACCTTTGCTGCTCGCTACGGAACATATCTGGATGGTTTAGTTTAAAAAACTTTAACAATCTCTGCTCGCTATCTTTGTGGTCCTCGAGCCTCCCGTTACTCAATATGTGTTTGATGGTAATTCCTTTGGAAGCCAGATTCCTACAAATTAAAATAGTTCTATGACAAGTTATTGGATCTTTTTCAGCGCACATGAGGGTTATGCGAAATTTTTCCATGCCATTTTTTATTCTTTTTAAACCTTCCTTAAATTTAGGATTTTCAGCCACACGCGCATAGTCTACTTTCCCATTAACATAACAGGAAGGATCTTCCACACGTGCTCCACAATAGTCACCAAGGAATACATAAGCAATTCCATGGCTATTTAGAAACTCTGCAAGTTGCTCTTTGTTAAATTCTGGCTTGAACTGGCTATATGGCGAAGACCGGACATCTGCCACAGCAGTTATATTGATTTTTTTCAATACACGCAGGAACGAGTCAAGAATGTGGGGGGAGTAACCTATCGTGAATAATTCATTACTCATGATCTACCACTATTACGAATAGCATCTGATTTCTTCTAGATATTCTGGAAATAAATAAATCCCATTTACTTGCAACCAAAATCCTTTTCTTCCGTCTTGAGACTCATACTCACGACTTAAGCCTATCCTTAGGAAGACTTCAGATTGTGAATGAACAAAATTATTGAGGCCAGCAAAATCTTCGCCCTTATTCTTCTCAGCATAATTGTAAAAGCCTAAATCGGTAATTGAAAGATACCGGAACTCGCTTCCTGCTCTATCCGTAAAAATTATTTTGATTTTTCCAGTATTAAAAGAATCAGGAACGATTCTAACCAAATGGGGATTAACCGAGATGGTAATAATTGATTTTTGTGGTGAGGTATTGCTAGAAATGAGTTTTTGTCCAAATGGGATCTGCACTGAAAACCCCTCTTGAACATTTGGGCTTTCCGTCGCTTTTAAAATTGCTTTAAACTCCCCGGTACTGCACGGGCCTTTAAAAGTTAATTGGCTCTGATAGCTTCTATCTTCCGTGTGAGGCACTGAACACGGTCTTGGCGTGAAGTTTCCTTCCAAGATGGCTCCTGGAAGGATGTTCAATCTACGGCATTCAGTTGTAGGCAAATATGGCAATGGCCTGATGCATTCATTGGTTCTTGGGTTAATCCCAGCGATACAGACAATATCCTGCCTAGAAAATCTAGTGAGATCTGTGATTATAATTTCCATGCTTGTCTCCTGTCGAATGTGCTGCTAAGCGGACCCGCCGTAAGGCGGGGTTGGTTAGCAGACGGCCTGGTCTCCGTGATAATGATTACAAACCACATATCTGCAAAAATGTGTACCCTTCGAATGCATGCATAGAACTATAGCCGTTCTACTTCTACGGCAACCCGTCCTTTCGATCCTTCTGCAATGGAGAAAAGCATTATTGCTCGTTATTCGAAATTGCTCGTTATCCGAAAGTCATTTGGATCTTACGGGACAACTACCTAACCCGAGATTACTACCCGAAAGGCAAAAAGCAACTGACTATTAACGTTAACTTGAGATGATAGGTTAAAAATATCGTGCAGGGTGTCGCTCAATTGCCACAAAAACATGAATGGACTTGATAGTCCTGCTAGTCCTTATCGCCCAAAACAGATGCCAAGCCAGCCGACCATCAGAGTTCTCTCCGATATTTCCGCAGCAACCCACGCAGCTGATCGTAACTCAGACCAAGCAGGTCGGCAGCCTTTCTCTGATTAAACCGGCTTTCCTGTAATGCCTGACGCAACAGGCGAATTTCGAGTTCCGCCACCGCCTGAGGCAAGGGCGTCACCTCTTTTTCCACCGCCACTGCTGCCTCTACCAGTTTATCGGCCTGCGGCAGAGCGCGCGCCGGACTAAAGGGAGACCGGAAGGGATCGAAATCGATCTCGTCTATCTCCTCGGCGTCCGCCCGATAGACCGAACGCTCGACCACGTTCTTCAGTTCCCGGACATTGCCCGGCCAGTCGTGGTTCTCCAGGGCGACGGTGGCCTTGGCGGAGAAGACCGGCAAGGCCTGTCGGCCGAGTTCAAAGGCCATGCGGTTGGCGAAATGTCCGGCCAGCAGCATGATATCCTCCTCACGTTCCCGGAGCGGCGGCAGAAAGAGGACCTCAAACGACAGCCGATCAAGGAGATCGGGTTTGAACTCACCCCGCTCGGCCTTGGCGGCGAGATCGGCGTTGGTGGCCCCGATGATGCGGACATCAACTTCCACCGGCAGCGAACTGCCGACCCGCTCGAAGGAACCGTACTCGACCACCCGCAGAATCTTCTCCTGGGCCTCAAGCGGGATGGCGCCGATCTCATCGAGAAAAAGAGTGCCGCCGTCCGCTGCCTCGAAACGGCCCTTGCGGCGGGCCTCGGCGCCGGTAAACGCCCCCTTTTCATGCCCGAACAGCTCAGATTCGATCAGGGTCGGGGAAAGGGTCGAACAGTTCAGGGTCACAAGCGGCCCTTCCCACCGCCGGGAGAGAAAGTGCAGCCTGCTGGCCGCCAGTTCCTTGCCGGTGCCCCGTTCACCGATGAGCAGCACCGGCCGATCCACCGGGGCTACCTGGGAAAGCCGCTCCTGGAATTCGAGAAACCTCTCGGACTGACCCAGGGCCTCGCGCGATGCCGTGGACGAAGCCGCCCGTAAATTGTTATCTGCCATAATCTGAAACCTCCGTATATCTTGGCCATAAATACCGTTTAATAGCTTATACAAACACTATATGGTTATTTTTACCATACGCCATCTATGACGTCAAACCGGCATGAATGGGTAAGATCCAGAAATGAGGTGGGTTTTCGAATTTCGTCGCCATTGGCACGCTTTCTGCTTTACTCATTACAAACCCTGTAACTATTCAGCGAATTCAATCGCTATCGAAATCGGCATCGAAATCGAATCGAGTTCGCAAAAAAACCGATTTCGATAGCGATAGCGATTTCGATCCCGATGGATTCAATGACGGCGAGCTGAACGGCAACCAAACCAAGGAGGCAAAAAATGGGAATTTTTACACGATTCAGAGACATAGTCAGCGCCAACATCAACGCCATGCTGGACGGGGCGGAAGACCCCGAAAAGATGATCAAACTGATGATCCGCGAGATGGAGGATACCCTTGTCGAATTGAAGGTCTCCTGCGCCGGGGTCATTGCCGGACGCAAAAAGGTGGAACGCCGACTCGATGAGGTTTTGGCCCGTGAACAGCTCTGGGGCGACCGGGCGGCCCTGGCCGTACAGCGCGGCAAGGATGATCTGGCCCGCGAGGCCCTGCTGGAAAAGCGGCGCTTTTCGGTGATGGCCGAGGCCCTGCGCAAGGAGATCGTCGACCATGGCGGCCTGATCGAGCAGTACCAGAGCGACATGATCGAGCTTGAGAACAAACTGGCAAGCGCCAAGGAAAAGCGCAACCTGCTGGTCCAGCGCCATCGCCGGGCCACCGGCAAAAAAAGGGCCCAGGAGGATATCCGGCGCATGGACAGCAGCGAGAGCATGGCCCGTTTTGAAAAGCTCGAAAGCCGCATCGAACAGATGGAGGCGGAGGCTGATCTGGTCAACTTCGGGCGAAAACCGACTGTCGACGAACAGTTTGACGATCTCCACCGGGACGAGGAGATCGAAAAGGAACTTGAAAAGATCAAGGCCGGTACATACAGTGCTGAAAACAGGCCCGCACAGTAGTCATCGATCCAGCCATCCCGACGGAGTAAAACACCATGTATACAGTCGTCATCATCGCCATCGTCTTCGGCTCCATCCTCGCCCTGGCCGCCATGGTCTGCGGCACCGTCCTGACCATGATCAAGGCGCGCCGGGAAGGCTTGTCGCCGACCGGTAAAAAGGCCCAGGCCGACGAGGCGGCAGTGATCCAGGAGATCTACCGGGGACTGACACGGATGGAAGAACGAATTGAAGCCCTTGAAACAATCCTGATGGAAGGTCAGGGAAAGGATGGGTACACCAAATGAGAAGCAATGCAAACAACAGGGGCGGCCTCTACCGCTCGCGGGACGGAATCCTGCTCGGGGTCTGCCGGGGCGTGGCCGAGTATTTCGACATGTCGGTTTTCTGGGTGCGGATGGCGGTGGTGCTCGTCTTCCTGCTGAGCGGTTTCTGGCCGGTGATCGGCATCTACCTGGTGGCGGCCTTCTTCATGCGGCCGAATCCGGTGAGACCGATCGAGACCGAGGACGAACAGGAATTCTACGACAGTTATGTGCACTCGCCACGGAGTGCAGCCCAGCGGCTCAAACGCCAGTTTGAAAATCTCGAGCGCCGCATCCGCCGCATGGAAAGCACGGTGACCGGCAAGGATTATGAATGGGAGCGCAAGTTCAAATCCTGATCACCCGACTCTTCTCCGGGAGCAGATTCGTCCTGCTTCCGGAGCCCTCGAAATCACGAACCGGCCAACGCCTCCCCGGCCTTCTTCAGCATCCACGCGATGCAGCCTATACCAAATACCAGCACCGCAAAGAAAAACAACATCGGTGAGTACTCCGACACGACCTGCAGCTGATCGAGATTAAAGACCTCCTGCAAATAGCCGGACCGCAGCCAGGAGCGCATGAAACTCATCAGAAAAATCATGGCCACCGTATGCCAGATGGTCAGCCAAAATTTCTGCTTCCAGGCCACAATCAACATGCCGACCGTCAATAGCAGAGCGATGGTGAAGCAGACCGTGGCGGGTAGATTCCGGCCCATAAAGAGCAACATCACCTCTCGCGGCAGGGCAAGGAGATACCAGATGCCGATCAGCACGTTAATGACTGTTGCCCATAAAAAAGTATTCAGACCGACATCCTGGGCCAGGACGGTGAGCTCACGGTCACGATCCGCCTGAAAGCGTCCGGCCAGAGCCACAAAGAGCCCACCGACCGCCAGGGCCCCGATCATCATGTGCAGATAACGCGGCAGAAAAGCGGGGTGAGTTGAGGCCAGCATCGAACCGTTCATGCGGCCGAAATATTCGGCAAAGCGCTCGGGCAGGAGCATCAGTTGCATATTATTGACAAAGAAATAGCCGATAACAAGCAGCAGGACGAGTACCGTCAGGGCAAGCCAGCGCCCCGCGCCCCCCAGTTGCTGGAACCGGAAATCATAGAGATAGGCCCCGTAGTAGGCAATGATTAAGAGGGGAATGACCGCCAACCAGAAGGAGGCCATGAGGATGGAGCTGGTATAGAAGAAATGGCCGTAGAGTACCTGGGAAAAAAGCAGCGGCGCAACCCCGAAATTCACGGCAAAGGCAATCACCAGAGGCAGCAGGACAGCCAGTCGATGGACCAGCCGCAGGCCCAGCGGCCCGCCCTTGAAATGCTGAAAAACACCGATCGCCAGGCCGCCAACCATGGCATTCATGGCCAGTAGATGCAACGGGAAGGTCAGCAACAGCAGGAACTGAAACCAGCCCCAGGCAGCGGTAATCGTGTCGGGATGGGGAATCGTTGCTATATTCATTTTTGACCTCCCTGGACTTTTTCGAGATAGTCGGCCAGCGCCCCTTTCTCAACAGGTGTTCCTTTAAAAGGCGGCATCACATCATTGATTTCACCCAGACGACCCAGTAGATCAAGGATCTCCGTGCGATCCATATCGGCAAACTTATCGGGCATTTCTTCAGGCGAATGACAGGAAGAGCAATGGCCGGCAAACACCCGCTGGCCCTCACTTAGGGCCCCGGCTGCCTCGGTTTTCTGATTAAGAGAGAAGAGAAACAGACCCAACTGTTTCTTTTCTTCCTCGGTCCCGGCAAACGGTGTCATCTCCTCTGAAATCTGATCGAGTGTTCCCAAGGTCTCAACAATCTGTTTCTGCTCCCAGCCCTGCATGGCGGCAGCCATATCCTTCACCTCATGACAAGACGAACAGTTACCCTCAAAGACTGCCTTCCCCGGCGCCGTCGGCCCACTGACCGATTCTTCCTTGATCTCCTTGCCCTGCAGATCCCCGACGATATAGGCCGCCAGGGCCTTGGCCTCGATATCTGTGCCGGCAAACGGCGGCATGAAGGGACGGATCTCGTGCATCCTGCCGATATAGGATGTCAGCGCCGGATACGTCATCTTGGCGGTTCGGCTGACGATGTCATTATTGAAGCCGCCAACGGTATGACAGGCGTAGCACTGATGAATAAAGAGCTCCTTCCCGGCCGCCTTCTGATTTCCGGTCGAGACCTCGCGGTTCCGCACCCAGAGAGCGGATGGCAGAAACCCTGAGGTTTTGAGACCTGCTACCTCCGCCTTTTTAAGCATATTGGAATACATCACCCCGTTGATCACATAGGGCCGCCGGGCCGCCTCACGGATCCATTCAAAGGCCCCCATGGCGACCAGGGCGCAGAGCATGGCCGCGAAGGCAACCGGTTTGAGGTTCCAGACGGGCCGCAGAATACCGGCAATCAGTGTGATCGCCAGAAAGCAGGCCACTGCTCCAATCCCCCACCGGACTGAAAGAGCAATAGTCGGCGATTTTCCCATAACGAGCCCCATGGCCTGCTCCGGCAGGACAACGACATACCAGATGCCGAAGGGCACGGCCGCAGCCAGAGCAACCAGCGACCACTGTGCGGAAAAGCGGGTCATCGCCTGACGGACGGCAATATCTTTGGTATATGAAGCAGTCAGATAGCCATAGCAGCCGGCCAGCATGATGGCAACACAGGTGCGAAAGAACAGGGAGGGCCAAAAACTCGGATTGAAGAATCCCCGCCAGAAACCCTGCTCTGTGAGCCAGTCGCCGGGGGTCAGCATGAAACCGATGATGCCATTCACCAAGAGCAGCGACATCCAGGCGCTGAGAAAGTAGATCCAGCCGATCTTCAGATGGGTGGCCGGGTCCATCCTGTCAAACATATAGAAATATACAAATGACGCGACGATCTCCACCAGAAAAAAGACCCACTCAGCGGCCCAGCCGAAGACAAAGGTATGGATCAGAAATGAAGTAGCAGCCGGATTGATCAGGGCAATGATAAACCAGATGCCCACTCCGGTAATGGAGCCGAAGACCATGGTGAGCAGCAGGAAAAAGCGGGCGTGCCTCTTGGTGAAGGCCAGAATGTCTACACTTTTTTCGGCCAGGCCCTTTTTCTCGGCATAGATGAGATAGAGGCCGCCACCGACTGCGAAATGCGAGACGAACACATGCAGGACAGCGATCAGGGCAATCAGAAAGCCACCGCCAATCTCCGGCAGATACCAAACAGGATAATTCATGCTTCCTCCTCGTTAAAGAACATCTGAAATTTACAGGAAAAAGCATACCGAAAACCGCCAGCCTCTGCAATTGCGACATTGTCACATAGGTCACGACAAGGATTCGAAAATATAACACGTCCAGCATGGCACGTTGACCATGCGTAACCGGTGATCTTCCAATCGTATAATGGTGGCCTTACGATCTTTCCCGAAGATTGACGCACACATTAAGCCAAAGACAGTCTTCTGGCTTTTTAGCCGGATTATGGCTATAATTCCAGTCAACGACTTGAGAAATGAACGGCAATACCTTTCATCTCTGCCAGACCATCTAAATCCAATTTATTAAAATAACTCAATTATTTTTTGCCACGCCAACAGGACGCTCAGTGAAACAACCAGCATCAGGCCCAAAAGATACCCTCTTTATCGAGGATGACAAACCAGAGGACTTTGAGTTCAACGACCGTGTCGTCGAGGTCTTTGACGATATGCTCGACCGTTCGATCCCCTCCTACAAGGAGGTCATCATTTCGATCTCACGTCTTCTCAACATCTTCCTGCACGAGGGCGACAGGGTCTACGATCTGGGCTGCGCCACCGGTTCAACCCTGCTCGAACTCTCCCGTCTCCTGCCGGATAAAGGCTTGCGTTTTATCGGTGTCGATAATTCCGCACCGATGCTGGAAAAGGCCAGACTGAAGACAGAATTATTCTCCAAACAGGATGCCATCGGCTTTCAGCAGGCGGACATCACCTCAATGGACTATGCCGAAGCCGGGGCCTGTATCCTCAACTATACCCTGCAGTTTATCCGCCCGCTCAAACGCGAAGAATTCATCCGGAGCCTCTACACCAGTCTCCGCCCCGGCGGGGTACTTATCCTCAGTGAAAAGACCATCATCCATGATCGTGGACTGAACCGGGAATATATCGACATCTACCACCAGTTCAAAAAGAGCCGCGGCTATTCTGAATTGGAGATCGCCAAAAAACGAGAGGCTCTGGAAAACATCCTTATCCCCTTTTCCAGCGAAGAAAACATCGCCCTCCTGAAAAAAGCCGGCTTTGTCTCGGTGGCCCCCTTTTTCCAGTGGTTCAACTTTGCCTCCTTTATTGCCGTCAAGGCCTCGTGAGCGTTCTGCCGCTATGAATTATCTCCTTTTTCTGCCCCAAAGCGCCTGTTTTGATGAACTTGTCACCCTCCATGAGGAACGGCAGCGCTGGGTCAATCAGGACAAAAAAGGCTTTTTGCGTTACAGAAGGCCTTTCGAGCATCTCTCAGCCTTTACAGCGGAGCATGTCGATTGTACCGGTGATACCGTCATCCTGGGGGCAGCCGATGAAATAGCCGAAACAGACCGGCAGGACATCCGCAAAAGCCTGCAGGCCTTCATGCCATGGCGCAAGGGACCGTTTTCAGTCTTCGGTGTCGACATTGACGCAGAATGGCAGAGTAATCGGAAATGGCAGCGGCTGCTACCGCTCCTGCCTGACCTGCGAGAAAAGAATGTAGCCGACATCGGCTGCAATAATGGCTACTACATGTTCCGCATGTCCGAACACCGACCCCGTTTTGTCCTCGGCTTTGAACCCTCGGTTCAGCACTATTACTGTTTTAAGGCCTTGAACAGCCTCGCCGGTATCGGCCAGCTCAACATCGATCTCCTCGGGGTCGAACACCTCCCCCTCTTTCCCTCATGCTTTGACGTGATCTTCCTGATGGGCGTCATCTACCACCGCCCCTCTCCCGTCGATACCCTGCGGGACGTGTACGCAGCCCTTGCCCCGGGCGGCACCCTGATCCTCGAATCACAGGCCATCCCCGGCGAGGAATCCCTCGCCCTTTTCCCGGAGACGACCTATGCCAAAGCACCCGGAATCTATTTTATCCCCACCGGCAGATGTCTTGGCAATTGGATGAAAAAGGCCGGTTTCGAACACGTCGAGCTCTTCTGCAGCCACCCAATGTCAGGGGAAGAACAGCGTCGGACCGAGTGGATGACCTTTGAATCCTACAGCGATTTTCTCAAAGCGGGTAATCCTCAGCTCACCCTGGAAGGCTATCCTGCCCCCCATCGGGTTTTTCTACGCGGCACAAAAAAATAACAGGGTCACACCGGCAAATAACGAGGAATATTTGCCTTTCGCCATAACTGTGGTATACAATTTTTTAAGCATCAGCCCTTATCTCTATCACGTGACACAAGGAGTGTATCGCATGGACCATTCAAAATGTACGTTGTTCAGCAGCGGCCTGAAAGGGGCCGAAGAGACGTTCGGTGAGGCCGCGGAAAAACGCAATATCAGAGAAGTCATCTACTCCTTTGAGGGTCACAAACTGAGCCGCGACAAGAACACCATTATCCTGAACCAAGAAGAACTGGAGCGGGGCGATATCAGCATGGAGCTTGCTTCCCGAATGCTGAACCGCACCTATTACGAGACAGACAAGATCAGAAAAGTCCTCCAGACCATCTTCCATATGGTCAATGGCGGACACCAGGTCTTTGTTATCGGCTCAATCCAGGAGGATGGTTCGGTTAAGGGCGGTACGGGCTGGGCGGTCGAACTGGCCAAGATGTTCAGCCGGCCTCTACATGTCTTCGATCAGCCGACCAAACAGTGGTATACGTGGAGAAATGGCTGGAGTCCCGACTCGCCACGGATAGAGTATGACACCTTTGTCGGTTCCGGCACCCGTTATCTGAGCGAGGCCGGTCGTGCCGCCATTGAGCAGCTGTTTCTCGATTCCTTCAGCTCGTGAGAACGAAAAATCACTGACCCCACGGGGGCACAGGATCCGGCGTATCCCGACAAGGAACACGGGTTGCGCCGGATTCATCCTGCAAATCACCTCTACCGCTTCAGTTCTTCCAGATTTTCTCCGGCATTGGGGGCATGCTTGAGGATAAATTCCTCGTCCGCACAGGGAAAATCCCCGCATTCGATACAGGTTGCGAACCGCTTCTGCAGACAGCATTTTCGGATCTCACACATGCTGTCGCAATGCCCTGACTTCCGCCCCTCCATCCGACAACCGTCACAGAGCACATTTTCCGGCCGGACATCGGCATCAAACTGGGCCGACCATTTGGCGGCGACCCTGGCCAAGGCCTCTTCATCACCAGCCTGGGTAGCGATATAGCCCTCACACGTCGAACAATCCAACCCACAGTGCGCAATCATTTTCATCTTCCACTCACTCCATAAAAATTCGGCAACCCATCCGTATCCGGTTCCCCTTTTCCAGCCCCCCCCTAATACTACTTGTCCATGAATGGACAGTACGCATTGATAAACCTCAGCCTTTGATTT
>JAUYSF010000206.1 GCA_030696435.1 Desulfoprunum sp.
TTGTATTGGCTCTGCCTCTTTTTTTTGCATCCCTCCTCCTGTACCTTCCCGCTCGGCCCCAATATCCCCCCCCACTTTTTCCCACATTGCCTCTTTGATACACTGCCTCCCGCATGAATTGTCGGCTTGATAGCTGATAGAAAAGGAATATCTCTCCATTAGGGATAATCTTTGTTTGGCTGGGGTTTGTGAGTTTGTTTTTTAATATACATTATATTGTAGTTAGTGGTTGGATTTTGTCTATATGTTGATTATTGGCGGGAAAGCTGAATTTTCGATTATTGACTTGAAGTTACACGTATTTTTCCTTGACACCGGGACCGGTCTTGTTATAAATGGTAATACAGTGGTGCAAAGTGGTTGAAAAGGGATGGTTGGCGGTTTATGTGTGGGTGAAGGGGAGATTCCGTGATCAAAAGTCGGTTTCGCAGCAGGTCGGAACATGTGCTGGATGACAAAGGAAGATTAAATTTTCCCAGTCGTTTTCGTGATGTGTTGCGCCAATATGAATCTGAAACCCTTATGGTGACGTCCTGGGGTAAGCAGCACCTGCGTGCATATCCTCTTTCGGAATGGGAAATTCTTGAAACAAAACTGCTCACTGAAGGCAAAGAACAGAAGGGTATGGCCAGTTTTGTGCGGTACGTGGTCGGTGGAGTGACTGAGTGTAATCTTGATAAACAGGGGAGGATCCTCCTACCTCAATCCCTGCGTGTCGATGCGAATCTCAGAAAGGATATTGTCCTGACCGGTATGCTTGACTGGATTGAAATTTGGGATAAAGAGGCCTGGGCTAAGGAAAATGACACGACCCGTGAGAGTTTTGAGGCCTTTGATGAAAGTCTGGCTCGGCTCGGGATCTTCTGATGGAAACCGCTCCGGGCCCGGAACAGATTCACCTCTCTGTTCTACTGGACGAGGTCGTGCAGTATCTTCGTCCGATTTCCGGCGGAGTATATGTTGACGGTACCCTGGGACTCGGTGGCCATACTGAGGCGATCTTGTCGCAGTCGGTGCCGGATGGGCGGGTCATCGCCTTTGAGTGGGACGAGAGCGCCATCGACCAGAGCCGAAAGAGGCTGGCCGGCTTTGATTCGAGGTTGACCATAGTACGAAGAAACTTTGCCGATTTGAGTCTGGGATTGGCAGAGGTTGGAGTAGATGAGGTCGATGGGATTCTTATCGATATTGGTCTTTCATCTCTGCAACTTGATCGGGGTGAGAGGGGGTTCAGTTTTCAGCGTGATGAGCCCCTTGACATGAGAATGGATATCCGCCGGGAGATAACGGCTGCTTCCCTCCTGGCGTCGTGTTCTGAAGAAGAACTGGCGGATATCTTTTTTTACTACGGCGAAGAGCGTCAGGCCAGGCCCATTGCCGCTGAGATCGTCAGGGCTCGTGGGCTGGAAGAGATCGGCACCTCCAAACAGTTAGTGGCACTTGTGGCAAGGGCGGTGCCGAAGAGGTTTCATCCCAAGAGAATCCATGTGGCCACCAAGGTATTTCAAGCCCTGCGCATTGCCGTGAATACTGAGCTCGAAAACCTGGCCGGGATCCTTGATACAGCGGTACCGCATCTTAAACCGGGAGCGAGGTTGTGTGTCATTTCTTTTCATTCTCTGGAAGACCGGATGGTGAAGAGAAAGTTTCGGGACAATACAGAACTGGAAATCCTTACCGCCAGGCCGATTCGACCGGGGCCTGCCGAGATTGCCAGGAATCCGCGGGCACGCAGTGCTCGATTGAGGGTTGCCTGCAGGAAAGAAAATATCGCTAGGGGGAATGAAAAATGATGTATCAAAGTTCAGCACAGACATGTTTCCGTTCAACAGTGCAGGTTGGCATGCGACAGCATCTCAGCAGGCGCGGAGTCTTAGAGCTTCCCGGTGGCATCCTGCTGTGGAAGGCGCTGGGAAAGGTCCTGCTCATCCTCTTGCCCGCGGTAGTGGTTGGGCATCTTCTCCTCTCTTCTTTTGTCGACAATACTGAAGAATCACTGCGGGCCGCTGATGACGCCCATTACAATCTCATAATCGCCAACAGTCTGCTGAAATCCGAGAGATTACAGCTGCTTTCCCCGGCTCAGGTGCATGCTGTCGCTGGTGATTCGCTTTCACTCCATACTCCGGAAAAGGGCCAAGTGCGCGTCTATAATCGTACAACTGGACAATTCCAATATCTCTAAGTGGAGAAATGGTCAAACACTCCCGTCTGCGCACACAGAGAAGCACGAGACGTAGACCGGCGATCCTGTTTGCCATTCTCCTTATCTGTATAATCATTGTCTCCTGGTATCATTTTGATATCCAGAATCTGATCCGCCAATGCCAGGATTTTTTTCACACAGCCCAGAAAGCCCTGGATGCTGGAAATGAAACACGTGGAACTGTATATGATCGAAATTTCAAGGAAATAGCTGTTTCCTTGGAGAAGGTTTCAGTCTGTGCCCGGATGTCTGAACTCCATTCGCTGCAGGAAACTGTCTCCAAACTCTCGTCGGTCCTCAGGATTGATGAGAGTAAGATCATGGAGAGACTGCAGGGCGATTCATTGAAAAACTGGCTAGTGCAGAACATCAGCCGGCAACAGGAAGAGGCTGTTCGTAAACTCAGCCTCCCGGGGATATTTCTGACCGAGGAAAAGGCCCGTTTCTATCCTCAGGAAAGGACAGCGGCACACCTGGTAGGCTTTGTCGAGGCTGATATCGGTCTGGCCGGCATCGAATACTATTATGATACCCTGTTGAGCAGGCAAATCTCAGGCCAGGAAGCGATCGTGCAACGCCTGCCGGGATTTCCGCATCTGGTTTTAACCCTTGATCTGAAAATTCAGGCTATCCTGGAAAAACTTGTTGAAGAACTTGTCGCAGGCCAGGCTGGCGTTCGGGCAGGTGCATTTCTTATGGAGGCTGGAACTGGGGCCATGGTAGCATCCGTACAGTATCCCTCCTTCAATCCCAATACCTTTCAAAAGTATTCGGATGATATCCTCGCCAATCTATTTCTGGAACCTCTCCTGCTGCCGGTCGAATATCGACGGTTTCTTCGTGATTCCGCAGATCTTCAGACACAGAGTGAAGTTACGGGAGTGCGATTACCCTGGAGTGTCGGAGTTACCAGTGACAGCCTGGGAAGTCAACTGCGGCTCTGGGACAGGGTCGGCATGAATGAGCCTCCCGCTCCGGAATTTGTCGAAGAGAATACCTTGCAGTCCGCAAAGCTTGAAATGCAGCAGATTTCAAGTGATTCGGATGAATTTTTTGATACCGTTCCGGATCGCATGAGTCCACTGCAGTTGCTCACAGCCGTTGCCGGTTTGCTCAACGGCGGAGAAAAGGTGAAGGCCCATGCTGCATCCAAACTTGTTGACCCGGGAACCAAAAAGGAATTTCCACTTGGTTTAGAAAACAAGAAGGCCCCTTCCTCAAAAACAGTTTCGCCGGAGACCTCGCGTGAGATAATGCGCTTGCTGTCGAGCCAGGCCAAGCAAGGAGTACTGGATTCCGTTTACTTTTCAGCGGGGAATCTGGTTGCTCTCGGTGTGAAATCACCCTGGACAATCCGGCAGAACAACCTGCTGTTGACGGTGATACCTGCGGACCGTCCAGAACTTGTTCTGCTTGTAGTGCTTGAGACGCCTTCAACCAAACCCGATACCAAGACCAAGAAGAATCTCGATCTCACTACGGCCGTTGACGCCGTTGTTGAGCGGATTGCTGTCCTGCAGCAGGTGGGATTGACTGTCAATGATGTGATATCTGCCGGTGAAGAGAAAAAGATCAACTATACGGACGGAAAGCCAAGAGAGGAAAAAAACAAGTCTATTCGGTTGAGCTCACTTACTGAAGAAGATAAGGTCATACCTATGCCCGATTTGAAGGGTCTCAGTCTTAGAAAGGGGCTCCGGCAGTTGCAGGGCGCCAACGTCAAGTTGCGGATTGTCGGGACAGGCAAAATTCTGGCCCAGAGTCCAAAGCCTGGGGAAATGCTGACAAAAAACACCGAGTGTATCCTCACCTTGCAGAAAGATGAAGATATTCAACTGAAAAATCTGGAAAAAAAGCTGCCGAAGAAAAAGTAGCTCTCGCAGATTCTATGCATACGGAAAAAGAATATCCTGAGGCCTGTAGAGACAAAAGTCCCGCACCTCTCCCTGGTCATTTTGGTAGACCCCTAGTGAACCTTCTTGCGGGGATCTCATATCGGATCGTCGGATCCAAGGCAGATTCCTCCGAAGATCTGCCCGAAATTTCGGCTATTTCAACCGATTCTCGACAGATTCTGAACGGCAGTCTCTTCGTGGCGATCTCCGGCAGCAGGCAGGACGGGCACTCCTTCATTGAT
>JAUYSF010000102.1 GCA_030696435.1 Desulfoprunum sp.
GGTCCCTGAGTTACCTTGTGGAGATCGGCTGCGTCATGGAAGATGAAGGGCAAGTCGAAGACTTCGAAATCCTTGACACCAAGTGGTCCGAATTTAGCAAGTGATGGAGCGAGCATTTGAACGGCGCCGAGCTGCAGGGCCTCCCTCTCTTCCTTATCCTTGTAGAGCTGGCTGTTCGGATAGACCTCGACCTTGACCTTGCCGGCAGTCAGTTCTTCGGCGCGTTTCTTGAAAAATTCCGCCGCCTGACCTTTCGGGGTGTCAACTGCAACAACATGGCTGAACTTGATACTGATCGGCTCAGCAAACGCCGGACTTACCAGAAGGGCCGATGAAATCGTCAATGCCATCAATGCCTTGGTTACTGTCTGAAACATGATTCTCCTCCATTACATGTGTTGTTGAATTACCGCGTCTGTGATGCAACGAGGTGTTTCGCTGCATCACAAGGGTGCCTGAAGCCGAATTTCGACTCACATACGACTATAGCAAGATAAGGACCAATGGTGAAGAAATATATATAGTTCTGTAAAAACGTATCATTGCAAATGATAAGGTGGTGCGGTTAAATTTTAAAATGGCGCAATTCCACCCATTTGCTGTGACGCCTGCGGGGGAATCCACCCAATGCGCTGGCAGGGAATGCCGTATCCGAGCTCTTGGCCTGCGGGTTTTCACCTCCGGCATAAAGTAATAGAGCGTATGATGAAAGATCCGGGGAAAAGGCCCCTTGTCCAGAAGAAGCCGGACAAGGGGGAAGGCTGTATAGGCAGCAGAGGGGGATGGAGGCATGAGAACACGAGTGAACCCATGCCTTGAGTTGAGCGTTAAATCTTGATAAACTCGTAAAAAGTCGCCACAAAGATCACAGATGGCTAGATAAAAAGTTCGATATCCAAGGCGTAGGTTTTTGGCAGGTTCTCGACTATACGCATAGTATGTCGAGGGCCTGCCAAAAACCTACAACGAAGGAGATCGGGCTTTTTACGACGCCATCAAATCTTGAAATTGTCGACAATCGCCTTCAGGTCTCTGGCCAGCTTCTGCAGGTCGGCGCTGCTGGTGCTGATCTGGGAGCTGCTGGTGCTGATAGCCCCGGATGAGGCATTGACCAGGGCGATGTCCTGGGTGATGGAGCTTGCCACCACCGAGATCTGGCTGACATTTTCATTGACTTCGCCCAAGCCGCTGGCCGCCTGATTGATATTGTTGGCGATCTCTTCCGTCGCTGCGGACTGCTCGCCGACCGAGGTGGAGATGGTGGCGACGATTTCGTTGACGTTGTTGATTACCGCCGAGATATCCTTGATTTCCATTACTGCGGTGGCGGTTGAGGTCTGTACCTCACCGATCTGGCGCTTGATATCGAGAGTGGCCATGGCAGTCTGTTTAGCCAGTTCCTTGATCTCGTTGGCCACGACATTAAAGCCCTTGCCCGCTTCGCCGGCCCTTGCCGCTTCGATGGTGGCGTTGAGGGCCAGCAGGTTGGTCTGCTCAGAGATCTCGGTTATGGTCTCGGTTACCCGGTTGATCGCCTCGGCGGAGGCCCCGAGCTGCACCATTCGCTTGGAGGTGGTTTCCGCCTGGACGACGGCCTTTTCTGTTATAGTGTGGGCGTGTTCGGCGTTCCCGGCGATCTGGCTGATCGTCGCGGTCATCTCCTCGGCGGCGCTGGCGACCATATTGGTATTGGTGGTCGACTCCTCCATGGCCGAGGCCACATTATTCATATTGGCACTCATCTCCTCGGCGGCGGTTGCGACGCTTTCCGAGCGGTCAGAGGTGTCCTGGGCATTCTTGGCCATGCTGGCGGCGACAGAGGAGAGGGTATGGGCCTCGGAATCGACGGTTGCAGTATTTTCGGCGATGGTTCTGATGATGCCCTGGAGTTTTGAGATAAAGGTATTGAAACACTGGCCAAGCTCGCCGATCTCATCATTGGCCTTGAGAGCGATGCGCTTGGTGAGATCTCCCTCACCTTCGGCGATGTCGCGGAAGCTGACGACCAGGGCTTTCAGGTCTTTGACGATGCCAAAGACGATGATCAGGCACATACTGATGATGCCGGCAAAAATTGCCCCGGCGATTACCAGCATATAGCTGGTATTGCGTGTGACTTCGCCGTTGATCTCGTCGCTCATCTGGGTTTCGTAGGCCGAGATGTTATCGAGATAAACGCCCGTCCCCACCCACATACTGGTCCCCGGGATCAACTCGGCGTAACTCAGTTTCGGGGTGTCTTCCGAACCGGGTTTAGGCCAGACATAGCGCACAAAACCCCCGCCGCCCTTGGCCTTGTCTCGCAGTTCCCGCACGAGGTAGACCCCGTTCTTGTCTTTTGTATCAACCATATCCTTGCCCAAGACCTCCTTTTTCGGAGGCAGGGCTACGACCGTAGTCTCGTCATATACGAAAAAATAGCCGGAACTGTCCTGCTCGTAACGAATATCATCGATGAGTTTGCGGATCAACTCAATCTGTTTGTTCTTGTCCGACATCCCTTCTAGGGCGTGGCCAAGCGTCAGGGCCATGCTGTGACTGGCCACCTGGATTTTGGCCTCCTGGTCGGCCAACATGACCTTGGAGGTCTTGGTGATACCGAGATCCCGGACCCGGATACTGCTGGTTACGGCGAAAAATACCATGACGAGAAACAGGACAAAGATGGTGGCGATGATGAGATACATCCGCCCTCGGACGGTTAATTTATGCAGCATACAGGCCTCCTTGCGCAATGAATTTTGAGAAACCCCAGGGTGTTGGAAAACATTTATTGCCTGAGTTCAGTATAAGGGTGGAGGGCCGGGAAAGTGAAAGGAATTCTTGAGGTGACGAGAGTTTTTACGACGGGAGCAAGATGCGGTATATCACCCTGCAAGGAGGTAGCTTTGTTGAGCGGGGGAATAACAGAAAAAAGCCGGGCGTGGAGGTCAATCTGAGTTGGGGAAAAGTTATTCGATGCTGCTGCGGTCTTTCAGGTCCGCAGGTTCTGGTCTATTGTTGCGTAGAATTTCAGGATATCGAGGGGTTTTGTAAGGTAGCCGTCAAAGGCGGGAGTCTCAGTCGCACCTGGCACAATAAGAGAATTACCGCTGAGAGAGATGACGGGGATTGCTCTGGTCCTTTCATTGACTCTGAGCCGGGCCAGGACCTCGTGCCCGTCCATGTCGGGCAGGGAATTATCGATAAGGATCAGTTCGGGTTGCCGTTCTTCAGCCAGTTGCAGGCCGGTCTGTCCGTCTTCTGCCA
>JAUYSF010000490.1 GCA_030696435.1 Desulfoprunum sp.
AAAAGCAGGAAAAGCTACATCAGAGAACCACTCAGTATTTATGCCATTGAAATAGTCAGGTAATTCTTCTAAAGCTGTTTTGTAACCTTTCATTTCTTCATCTATTTCATTAAATGAACCATCTGAATCAACACGAAACCCAATGCAAATTAAATCAACTGTGCCCAAGTCTCTCTTAAATGCAAATATTTCTAATACATCTTTCATTAGAAACGAATGTTTTAGGTTTGAATCCTCATAATAGTTTAGTACTCCATTTTCTAACAGTATTGATGTCTTGCATTCACTTCTATTTTTAAGGAAATCAGATATCTTTCTTATGATTTTCATTTTTAAGAACACAACGTGGAATTAAGCGGGCGCGGCAGGGAGCATTAAAATAAATACCCGGACCTCAATCGCGTCCGCTTGAATGACTTGTTGTGCAAATTATTTTATGCTGTTAATGCTTTGTTTTTCCTAATGAACTTTAATAATCCAAAGAAAATCATTTCTATGTTCTGTTCCTGGTGGGTTCAAACTAGGAATCTTTCTTTCATCAAATGTGGTATTTGGGTCATCTTCAACTTGAGGCCCGTTGCAAAGCTTGAAACCTTTTGGAAGTTCAACTCCTGGTGTACTTGAAACAAAACCAATTACAGCTCCAACTGGCATATCGAAATTACCAATCATTATATTTGCACTTTTAACTTTACTTTGAATAGGCTCATTTCGCTCCAGTCCTTCAGCTTGAATGTTTCGTGCCAATAAGACGCTGAATAGAAGTATGGGATATATTATTTTTTTGATCATTTTTTTTCTTCACAACGTTTAATATCCCGCAGCGGCTTTTTGGGGATAACTAACCCGAAATAGGCCTCTACGGTTTCTTGTAGAGAGAGGTCGTGCTCCCTGTCTCAACTGCTTTCCTCTGTGGAACATGTGCTAGAGCACATCTCCATGTCATAGAAATAACGTAAATATTCATCACAGTAGACCACCCCCAGAGACTTGACAAGAGAAAAGAGTTCGGGCTTTTCTCTGCGCCAATTTGGGGATATAGCCCTGTTATGCCGCTGCAGCATATCGGGGCTATTTAGTTCGTAATGCTGTGAGAAAAGGGCAAGCCTGACGAGTTTTGACTCTGTTTTGTGCAGCTTTTTGGGAAATATCGCTTGTTATGCCGCGCGGGCACGAAGTGCAGAATAACAAACAATGATAAAATAATATCATTGCTATCAGGACGTTGGCTTGAGCCATTTGGGGTGATTTTTCCAGACAAAAGAGATCGAAGGTGTTTCTCCGCAACTGTCGGTAGAGACCGAGTAAGAGGATGAGAATGTGTCCGAGCAAACTTTGATTTCTCATCAAACAATTTTTCGGGCAATTCTGTTCTGATGGCCTCCATTTTCTTACGCAGTCCTGACGGATTCCTCATCGAATTGAAACATAAGCCCGGTATTTTGTCTGCAGTAACTCAGGCAGAGAAGTCGTGTTTCCTTTGCCGGTTTTCAGATCTTTCATCATCTCGCAAGCATTTTGGTCAATTCGGCAAAATGCTTGAAAAACCCCATTTTTCAAAGGTCACAACCCATGTCTGCATTCCATCTCAACGCTCAGGCCCTCTCGCACAAGGATACAGGTGCTTTATTTGCCGTGTCATCCAATCGGACAGGAAAGGCGCTGATCCAGGATCTCATCGAGAATAAACGGCTTACCTGCCATTTTCAGCCCATCGTCAATCTGGCCAAAGGAAGTATTTTTGCCTATGAGGCCCTCTGCCGCACCATCGGGCCGAATCCCTTTAGCAATATCGAAGAGATTTTTCACCAGGCCAAGATATGCGGGATGATGCTCGAACTTGACATGCGCTGCCGCGAAAACGGCATTCTGCAGTCTGCCGCGCAGGGGCTGCAGGAACGTGAGGCCCTGCTCTTTCTCAACATCTGTCCGGCAAGCCTGCTGCACCCTGATCATAGCTTTGGCGCAACCGGGCTCCTTGCCAAGCAGTATGGTTTCAGCAGGCATGATATCGTCCTTGAGATCACCGAGCAGGATGCGGTCTCGAACTATCAGTTGTTTAAAAAGGCCGTTGATCATTATCGCAGCGAGGGGTTCCGGATCGCCATTGACGACTTCGGGGCGGGCTATGGCGGTCTGAAAATGCTTTCGGTCCTTGAACCTGATTTCGTTAAAATTGACCGCCACTTTTTCAGGGATCCCCAAAAAAGCAGCATCAATTACACGTTGATCGATTCCATCGCCACAGCCTGTCATCGTATTGGTATTGATGTGATCGCCGAGGGTATTGAAAATGCAGACGATCTTCGGGTCTGCCGCGAGATCGGCATCGATCTGATCCAAGGGTATCTTATTGCCCGGCCTTCAGCCGAGCTGCTCAGCATCGAGCAACTTGATATTCCAGCCCAACAGGCCCTGAAACAATCAGGCACCCGCCTCTTCGATGAGGTCATCTGCGTCGGCGATATTGCCTCCCATGTGCCACCCCTCGATTCGACCGACCGAACCCTTGAGGTGCTCGACAGATTCAATGAAAATCCGGCAGTTCATTGCCTGCCCGTCCTGAGGGGAGGCCAACTCTGCGGCCTGATCAACCGCCACCGTTTTATGGAAAATCATATGGTCGGTCGTTTCGGTTATGGTTTGAGCCTGAATTACTATAAGAAAGTCGAGGATATCCTGGATGAAGATTTCCTGGAGATTGCCCATTATTCGACGGTGGAGGAGGTGGCCAGAAAGATCCAACTCAGAAAGCAGTTCTCGATCTATGATGATATCTGCGTAACCCGTAGTGGCAGGTATGTCGGGACCGTCTCAGTCAGCGCCATTCTCAACGCCGTTACTGACAACAGCATGATCCTGGCACGGGGGGCCAATCCTCTGACCGGTCTGCCGGGCAATGACTTTATCCAGCGCCAGATCGCCAAGATGCTCTCTCAGGCTATCCACTTCGACGTCTGCTATATCGACCTGGACAGTTTCAAGCCGTTCAACGACCGTCACGGTTTTGAAATGGGTGATCGGGTGATCAAGGCTGTTGGCGATATCATCGGTGAGGTCCTGAAAAAATGGGAGATCCAATCCATTGGCTTTGTCGGTCATATCGGTGGTGATGATTTTATCATGATCACCCGGCCGAGGAATTCCGTTGCGGCCTGCGAGGATCTCATTGGACGATTTAGCCGGATGCTCAATCGTTTTCACACCGAGGAAGAGTGTCAGCAGGGTTTCTATATGAGCTGCGACCGCACCGGCAACAGCCAGCAGTTTGGCCTGCTTTCCCTGTCAATTGGCATCGTCAGCACGGAGATCCACCACATCAATTCCTTTGCCGAGGTCTCATCAATTGCCAGCGATTTAAAAAAGAGGGCCAAAGAAACCAAAGGATCGGTCATCGTCCGAGACCGGCGGACCGCCGTTGCGGTCAAACAACTTGAAAACATTGAGAGATGATGCCTTTTCTCTGCCGAGAAAAGATTCATTTAATCCTCACGTAAGATAAACAGATTCCTCATCTGTGGCCTGTACTGTTGGAGGTACTATGAAACTCCTCCAATATCACCGAACTGAATACGACAATGACATCGAGGCCGAGGCAGCCTCCTTTTCCCGGCGCATCCGCAAGTCTTCTCTGCAGCCCTTTGCTGTCGGCGACACCAGCACCGGCATGGAATATGAGCTGCAGGTTGCAGTGCAAGGCGAACACAACGCCGTCGACCTGCCGCTGTCTATCCGTGAATCGAGTTTTTTTCGTAACACCGTTAAACGGGCGGCCCGTGGCGACCTGCCACCGTGGAGTATCGATTCTCTGCGCGAGTTTCTCTACCACAACGATACGGAGGTCTGGGAAAACAGCTGGATCAGGATGCAGGAAGATCGCCTGTGCGACTACGCCAAAAAATTGCTCAACCATGATCTCCTGGCCGATAAGAACCAGCCCGACGGTCCGAAGCGGGAGGATCTGCAGCGGTTCTCTGTTGTAGTCAAAGGCCAGACATGGTTGCGGCTACCGATTAGCTATCTGCTGAAACTGGCCCTGGCCGATGCAATCGGCAGTTCTTCTTCGATCTCACCGGCTATCTTTAAGGCCGGCCGCGATCTCCTGCCACATTTTCTCAGTGATAATACCTCACCGGAGATCCTGTCCTTTACCATCCCGCTGGCCTCAGATGGCCAGGTCGGCAGGATGGCGGCCCGCGAGACGGCCAGGAGTTTTCTGCTTAGCCAGATCCTGGTGCAGTACGCCAACAGCAAATTGGGCCTCCTTGAATCAGGCCAGAAGTGTCTGCTCTACAACGCGCCCCACGCCCCGTATCGCCAGAAGAAACTCAACGAGATTGTGCCGGACGGCTTCTACCGCCACCTGTTCATGAGTCCCTGTCTGTCCGGCTGGGACCGGGGCGAAGAGAAACACCAGTATATGGCGCTGTGCCACCGGACCCTGTCACGCAGCCAGCTCAACACCATCGGCAAACTCAAAGACGCCGGTATCATCACCAATAATCTGGTGACCCTGCCCAACACCTCGAATACCTGCCTGGCCAACAACGGAACCCATGTTTCCCTGGGCAGCAGATTTCTGACCGGGCTGGCCGCCGACAGCGGCTCGGGTTTTACTCCGACTGTCGAGAAGTATATGGGTGATCTGGTGATCAAGATCGTTGAGCATTTCCTGCCGCTCTTTGTCACCACATATACGGCCGCACCTTATCGTATTGATTTCGCCGATTTTCATCCGGAAAAGGTCCTCGGTTTTCTGCCCCATGAACTCGATTACACCCACCTGCGTATGCTCTGGCGGCGTTGGCAGAA
>JAUYSF010000491.1 GCA_030696435.1 Desulfoprunum sp.
GAAATGTAAGGAATTTTGCCAGAGTTCGGGATTTTGTCCGCCAGGATCTTGGCTGCGGCTGTCCGGAAGAGATTTTTGCTGATATGGATCTCACCTTGCCCGAACTTGGACAGGACAGGCTGGTGTACAAAAAACTGATAATCGGTCGACGCCTTCTAATCGCTATCCTGCCCTGTGACGATCCGGCCACCCTGCAGCACCTTCTGCCGCAGCTGGTTCAGCAATTGCGACAGGAACGTGACAGCATGGGCTACAACCGGGTACGCCTAGTCATCGCCACGACGGAACCGACATTGATCCAGCTCTCTGCCGACCTCCTCTTTCAGGGTCTGAATGACATCGATGAGCGCATGCACCTGCACATCCTGCCGGCTGATCACCTCCTTGGCATCGAATGAAGGACCAGGGTCCTCGCCCACCGCAGCTTCTCTGTGAATTCTGCAACGGCACCGGTGAGATAAGCTCCTTCAAGGGCGTAAGCCGGTTCCTTCTCTCCCGGGAAGAGTGCCCCTTCTGTGCCGGTACCGGCCTGGACTCCCCTAAACGCAACCAAAGATCACCTCAGAAGGACAAGACGACCTGAGATTCTCTTCTCTCAAGTCAATGTGCAATGACGATGGAACTCCCACAGTTTTTTTCCGCCTCTCAGGGCCTACCGGCCCTCTTTGTTCTCAGTTTTCTGGCAGCAACCGTTCTCCCCCTCGGCTCTGAATGGTTGCTGGTGTTGCTGATCATCGGTGGTCACCATATCCCGACGGCCGTCACCGTCGCCACCCTGGGCAACTATTTCGGGGCCTGCACCACCTACCTCATCGGGATTTTGGGCTCAGATTTTTTTATCAGGAAAATCCTGCGCCTCGATGAAAGAGACTCCGCACGGGCCGCCAAGCTTTACCAGCGTTACGGGGTCTGGTCTCTGCTTCTCTCCTGGTTACCGATCGTCGGAGATCCACTTTGTCTGCTGGCCGGAACCTTTCGCACCCCCTTCTCTCTCTTTTCCCTTTTTGTTCTGTTGGGTAAGGCCGGTCGCTACTCCGCCATCGCCTTTCTCACCATCCAGGGGATTGCCTTGAAGTGAAAATTTGTGGCTGACAGCAGTCTAAAAAGGCTTATATTTCGATAAACATCCTTCCCATATCTGGAGTTCTTGAATTTATATTATGAAAAAAGATATTTATCAGACCATCATTGACCAATTCGACCAGTGGGCCGGCGACTATAACCGGGCCTGCACCAGGGGTTGCAGCCCTTGCTGTACTCAGAATGTCACCATTACCGCCCTTGAGGGCGAGAAAATCCTCTCGTATGTTCGCGATAACGGACTAGAGACCTGGTTGGCCGGCAAGCTCGGACAGCCATATTCGCTCAACCGCCCCCGCATGACCACCAACCAATTCGCCCATGCCTGTCTGAATGGCCGGGAGGCGGATCCAGGGGGAAACGACAGCCTCTCGATCTGCCCCTTTCTTGAAGAGAATATTTGCAGGATCTATCCGGCCCGGCCCTTTGCCTGTCGCTGCTTCATTTCAACGGTGCGCTGTTCGGCCAGGCAACCGGCCCGGATTTCTGAGCATTATATCTCGGCCTCCACTGCCATGATGCAGCTCATCGAACATCTGGGTCAGAAGGAATACTGGGGAAATATGACCGATGTCCTGCTCGCCCTCTGTGATATCTCGATAAACGCCAAGATCGCCGAGCAGCTCGAAGATCCCTCCCGCATCATGCAGGCCAGGCTGCAAACCCATTCAGCCAGACCTCTACCGGGTTTTCTGTTCACCGAAGAGGATGAAAAAAAGATACAACCACTCTTGGCGGCCATTTTCACAACGTCAATCGACGGCAAGACTGTTGAGGATATTCTGAACGGAAAATAGACCGGGAGTGCAATGCAAACCACGGCAGATTGTCACAGTACGGCTGCAGTCAGCCATTAACCAGAAAAAGAGCTACCCATGAGCAGTTTCGAAGAAAAAATGAGCATTACCGTCCTGTTACCTGCAGGCAGACTGCCGCTCGACATCATGCAGAAGGCCCATGACCTGGCAGATCGGTATGGCCTTGAGATCTACCTCTCCACCCTGCAAAACCTGCGTCTCCTCAACGTCCCGCAATCGGCAGTGGCAGAGGTTAAAGCTGCCCTGGTGGCCCTGGGTGCTGACTTCAAGGCCCCCGGCAAATTCCCCATCCCCCGGATCTGCGTCGGCAAGCCCCACTGCAATCTGGGCTTGATCGATACCAAGGAACTGAGCGAGAAAATCCTGGCAAAATTCGTCGGTCGCGGCAAGACCAAGGCCAAGCTTAAAATCGCCATATCCGCGTGTATGCTCAGCTGTTCCGGGACCAAGATCAGCGATATCGGCATCATCGCCGGTCGCAACGGCTACGATATCTTTGCCGGCGGCAAGGGCGGCCCTGCTCCCAGGATCGGCAGGCGGATCAAGAAAGAAGTGGGTGAAGATGAAGTTCTCCAAACAATCGAAACCCTCATTGCCTTCCATGACAGCAAGACCGGCACCAAACAGCGGATGATTAAACTGCTCGACCACCCGGATTTTCCCTTTCCGGAAGTGTGAGCACAACGGATTGACAGGGAGTTGCCGGCATGGCCAGATTATCCGCAACCCGGCAGGGGCGCCCCATCGGGAAATCCATCTGAGCCGACCGCTCTGAAGAAGCGTCTCACCGACACGTGAATATCTCAGAAATTATTAGCCCGGAACCTGGGTTTTTTTATTCCAAAAACCAGGCGCCATTGCTATAGTGGCCGCATGAAAACATCACATACCAGCAAACGTACCAAGTTTATTTTCGTCACCGGCGGTGTCCTTTCCTCTCTCGGAAAGGGTCTTGCAGCAGCCAGTATTGGGGCGTTGCTCGAAAGCCGGGGGCTCACTGTCACCTTCCAGAAACTCGACCCCTATATCAACGTCGATCCGGGCACCATGAACCCGTTTCAGCACGGTGAGGTCTATGTCACTGATGACGGGGCCGAAACCGACCTGGATATGGGACATTACGAGCGATTCACCAATGCCGTCATGGCCCAGAAAAACAACTACACCTCTGGTCGCATCTACTACTCGGTAATCACCAAGGAACGGCGCGGTGAGTATCTCGGCGGGACGGTCCAGGTCATCCCCCATATCACCGATGAAATCAAGGCCGCTGTCCTCCAGCTTGACGGCTGCGCCGATGTGGCCATCATCGAGATCGGCGGCACGGTCGGTGACATTGAGGGTCTGCCCTTTATCGAGGCAATCCGCCAGCTCCGAACTGATCTCGGCAGGGAATACTCGCTCTTCATCCACCTAACCCTGGTGCCCTATATCAAAACGGCCGGCGAGGTCAAGACCAAACCAACCCAGCACTCGGTTCGGGAATTGCGGGCGGACGGCATTCAGCCCGACATCCTGATCTGCCGTACCGAGGTTCCCCTTGAGGACAGCCTGAAGGCCAAGATTTCCCTGTTCTGCAACGTCTCGAAGGATGCGGTCATCACCGGCATTGATGTTGAAACGATCTACGAGCTGCCCCTCTCTCTCTACAAAGAAGGTCTGGACGCCAAAATTCTCGAACTCCTCAACGTCTGGACCGGTCAGCCCAATATCAAGCCCTGGGAAGATCTGGTATACAATATCAAAAATCCCAAGAACAGGGTGACCGTCGCCATAACCGGCAAATACGTCGATCTCACCGAATCCTACAAGAGCCTGCACGAGGCCCTGATCCACGGCGGGCTGGCCAACGGTACCAAGGTCGATCTGCGCTATATCAGCGCCGAAGACCTGGAGGAACAGGATCCGGCCGAACTGCTCGCGGGTTGTGACGGCATCCTGGTGCCCGGCGGTTTCGGCAAACGCGGGGCCGAAGGCAAGATCAGGGCCGTCAGTCATGCCCGGATAAACAAGATCCCCTTCTTTGGCATCTGCCTCGGTATGCAGCTGGCTGTTGTGGAATATTCCCGCAATGTCGCCGGCATGACCGGGGCCAACTCCACGGAATTTGACTTTACCGCTGCCGATCCGGTCATTTACCTGATCAAGGAATGGTTTGACTATCGCACCAACCAGATACAGATTCGTGACGAGACCTCGGAGATGGGCGGAACCCTGCGGCTGGGTGCTTATCCCTGTGTACTACGTGAAAATACCCACGCCGCCCGGGCCTATCAGCAGACCGAGATTTCCGAGCGACATCGACACCGTTTTGAATTCAATAACCTCTATCGGGAAAAACTCGAGGCCTGTGGCCTTGTAGTTTCAGGGGCATCTCCCGACAATAATCTGGTGGAAATTGTCGAAATTGAAGACCATCCTTGGTTCCTCGGCTGTCAGTTTCATCCGGAATTTAAGTCCAAACCGATGAAACCACATCCTCTGTTCCGGGACTTCATCAGCGCCGCCTTGACCAAGAAACAGCATGGATGAGTTGACAATCCAGCCGGTCGCCATTGATCATCCTGCCGGACCACCGATTCTTGTCGGTAGCGGTCAACCCCTTCTCCTTATCGGCGGCCCCTGTGCCCTCGAATCGGAAGAACTGGCCCGCCGGGTTGCCGGCACCCTGCAGGAGATCTGCGCCAGGCTCGGCATCAGTTACGTCTTTAAGGCCTCGTTCGACAAGGCCAACCGTACATCCCTTGAGGCATACCGCGGTCCCGGACTGCAGGAAGGCCTGGCCACCCTTGCCCGAATACGGGCTGATATTGGGGTACCAGTCATCTCTGATATCCATGATATCACCCAGGTCGACGCAGCAGCTGAAGTACTTGATATTATTCAAATTCCAGCCTTTCTCTGCCGCCAGACCGACCTGCTCACGGCAGCGGCTCGCACGGGCAAACCGGTCAATGTCAAAAAAGGTCAGTTTGTTTCTCCCTGGGACATGAAGAACGCCGTCGACAAACTGCGGGGGGCCGGTGGTTCGAAAATCATGCTGGTTGAACGTGGTGCGAGTTTTGGCTATAACAACCTCGTGGTCGATATGCGCTCCCTGCCAGTCATGCGTTCCTTCGGTTGTCCGGTCATATATGACGCCACCCATTCCGTCCAACTGCCCGGTGGCGCCGGTGGATCTTCCGGCGGTCAGCGGGAGTTCATTGCCCCACTGGCCCGTGCCGCTGTCGCAACCGGCATCGACGGCTTGTTTATGGAAATCCATCCCGAACCGGAAAAGGCGCTTTGTGACGGTCCGAACTCCATCCGCCTTGATCAGATTGAAGAAATCCTGTGGCAACTCCTGCGGATCCGCAGGGCTGTTGCCTAACCCCACTGTAACCCCCAAAGCCATGCCCGATTCCTGCTTCTCCCAACAAAACGCCAGTTATCCCTCGGATTGTGAAATACGAGAAGGGTACCGCAGCATGGCACGAGACAAATCACAGGAAGGCAAACCGGCCCTGGAACGTCGGGTCATTTTTGAAAAATCCAAAGATATTAAAATCCTGCTCCTCGATGTCGACGGAGTGTTGACCGACGGAACCTTGCTATACTCCTCCACAGGCGAAGAAAGCAAGTCCTTCCATACCCAAGATGGCTTTGGCCTGCGGCTCATCCAGGAGGCCGGTATCGAGGTCGGGCTGATTACCGCCCGCAATTCCGAGGTAGTGGCCAGACGCAGTCGGGAATTGAAGATGCGCTATGTGCACCAAGGAGCTACCAACAAGCTGCAGGCTTTCCAGGAAATCATCAAAGAATCCGGCTACCTTCCCTTTGAAATCGGCTATATGGGAGACGACTGGCTTGACCTCGTCCTCCTCTCACGGGTAGGTCTGGCCTTTGCACCGGCTAACGCAGTCAAAGCGGTAAAGGAAGCGGCGCACTATGTGACCGCTCAATCCGGAGGGCAGGGAGCCGTCCGCGAGGTCTGCGACCTTCTCCTCGAAGGAAAAGGGCTTCTCACCACGCTCCTGCAAAAATACACTAATAAATGATCAATCAACGCAACATAATCTGGCTGGTGCCGCTCCTCTTTATCATAACCTTTCCAGCCTGGCGCCTGCCCCTGGCCGCCTTCCTGACCCCGCGGGGGGGATATGATCCGGCCTATGCCAATATAAAAAAAGATGTCCACAACTTCACCATGGACAAGGTCAAGATTCAGCAAATCCATAACGGCAAAAAATCAGCCGAAATTCGGGCTGAAAATGCCAGAACGGCCGATAAACCCGACGAATACATCCTGACCAAAGTCAATACCAACGTCTTCGACAAAGAGGGAAACCTCACCAATATTATCGCTGATAAGGGGATCTACAACGCCATCTCCAGACAACTTACCCTCATGGAGAATGTCATCGTCCAAAAAACCAAGGATAAACAGACACTTTACACCGAGCTCCTCTACTACGATGATGAGAAACGCACCGTCAAATGCCCAGGCAATACTCGACTGGCTGCTGAAGAAGCAGAGATTCGCGGCGGTAGTCTTGATTATGATATAGAAACCAACAAATACGAAATAGGTGGCCGTGTTCACTGCCTCCTGGAAGGGTTCAGCGAGCCTTAATCCGATTGCAGCTCAACACCAGAAAGATCTCTCCCTTTGCCTGCCAACGGATATTCATATCCCAGAGCAGCATGCCATACTCCCTCTCCGTGTCTCGATGACTGGCCGGACGCGGATCGTTCTGCAGGATCTCCCTGATCAGCCTTTGAAGATCCCTCCCTCTGTCCTGTTGATAAGCAGCACAAGCTGCACGTGCTTCCTCGGTGAAGATGACCTCGGCCACAGCCTCCGGCGCCATGGTATAACCGCTCGTTGCATCCGCTATCCTGTCAGAGTAAGGGATATAAGGTTTGATGTCGAAGACAGGAGTCTGATCAAGAATATCTATCCCTGCCAGATCAAGGAAGATTTTTTTCCCTTCGAGGCGTATCCCGACAAGACGGACAACGGAAAGGCCTATGAAATTTGGCCGGTGAGGACTGCGACTGGCAAAAACTCCCACCCGTTTCTGCCCTCCGAGCCAGGGGGGTCTGATGGTCGTTCTCCAGCCTTCAGCCAGCGTTTCATGAAAGAGGAAGTGGATCCAGATGTGGGAAAAGTGTTCCAGGCCTCTAACCATCTCTCTGCGATCGAAAGGGGGTAACATTTCCATACTGGCGGTCGCGGACTCAACCAGACCAGGTTGCCTGGGTATCCCAAATTTCTCTGTGAAACAGGAATGAATTCGGGCAATGGGAGTGATGTTCAAGCTGGTAATCTGCGCCGCATCCGTTGCACTTTCTTCCATCTCAGCCAACATCCTATTTACCGGAATAGCCGTAGTCCGGTTTTGGCCGTACAGCTAAAATCCTGAATCTTCGTGACATTGTTCGATAGGTCCAGAAGGTGTTGCCTGGGATGAAATTGAAGGCCCAGGCCGAGGCATCATCTTTAATCTCACTACTCCAGACATCTGTGGGCTCAAGATGGAAGAGTGGGCTGAGCTCATTTTTTCGCAGATTTTTCCGGTAGAGGCCGCGCAGCAGCTCGAGAGGCGGTAAGGCCCACATACCCCCACCGCTGTTCAGACTCTCAACCCAGGTGTAGGCCTCATCCCAGCTTGTATCCCGATCAGGACCTGCCAGCCATTCCAGTTTAGTATAGCAGTCGCAAACCACTCTATTACTGTACACCACATACCGCCCGTCCCGTTCGACAATCTCCGGTAGCCGTAAAAGACTGATGTCATATACCCGGTTGGGATTTTTTTCTGCCTTAAAGGCATCCGTCTTCTCCAATTTCGGCTTCTGAGCAAGCAATTCCATATCACCTCTCAAAGAATATTTCTTATTCTTTACTCCACCAGTATTAATTCTTCTATCGACTACTGTCATGAAATAATTTATTCTTTTAAAAACTCCTGGCAGAAAAATGGCTGTTTTTGGGCCGAAGACCGCTATTTCTCATTCTTATCTCCCGCCCTGACTCCCCCCTTCCTCACATTCAAGACGACCAGACTTCCTGAATGCGATAAGATAGCTGAAGCTATGCAGAAATTCTGCAAACACTTCCGATCGGCCCGGATGGCTATCACGATATTCTGATATGCTTATCAGAACTGAGCAGAGGGGGGATTCGATTGCCAAACCACGATAAGACCTTGTCAAGGCAAGTGAGGAGAGCGATGGGTGCTGCTATAAATTTCTGCCAGGAGACAGGTTTCCTGGCGTAATATCGGTCAGTCATGAACGAAGAATTGCTTTTCTAACTCCGCGGCAGGATAACTGTCTCAGGATCATCGGAGTCGGCCACAACCCGCCATTGCTCGCTTTGATGATCAAAGTCGGCTATTTTCTCGATATCCATCTTAAGATACTTTCCCTTGCCCTCGATAGCCACTGTTCCATCTTCAAGGAGGATCTCTCCCGAGCCCTCGAAGGTCCTTTTGCCATCACTGACTATCCGCCCCACCACCCGGATTTCCCGGTCCAGCGGTACCGGTTTTCTGAGGCGCATGGAGAAATCGACAGTGACTCCCCAGATATTGTCAGAATAGTTTACCATTATGGCCCTGCCGATCGTCTCATCGAGAATGGTCGCGGCTATCCCTCCATGCAGACGTCCAGGGTAACCCTGATGTTCGAGGGATGGCTGAAAAATAGCCATGATTTCACCATTTTCCAACTCAAAAAACCGACTTTTCAAACCAAAACTATTCTGCAGCCCGCAGACAAAACACATCTTTGAATTCGGCTGCTTTTTCGTCACTTTAAGCTGCATCCTTGTCCTCGTCATTCTTCACTCTGTCAACAAATAGGGGCGGAGGCTTCAACTGTCCCAAGATCGATTGTTCGCTCGAGATATCGTGCTCCTCGACTTAGAAGTACTCCGCTTGATTATCCGAATGCACGATCTGACTGCTATATGCAGCAAAATAAACTACAAACGGATTTTATTACCGCCTTTTCAGTGCCCCAAAGTCGGGACCGATCCAAAACAATCTCGTCAAAGTCTGCCACCAGCCTGTTTTGTTCTTCAAAGCAAAAGAGCGGGCGGTCCCATGCAGAGCATTTGAGCAATTGTCAGCTTCACCTTGGGATAGCGCTGCCGATCACCTTGCAAGAGGGTGTTTTCCAGCATGGCCAGTCGATGCAAGAGTGGTGTTCTTTCCACTAGGGGAATATCGGCCCCTTGTAAACGCAAATCGTCAGTGATCTTCTGGCACCGGAAACAACCAAGGAATGTCAGGGTTTTGCCGTCAGGCCGGGTCATCGAGGCAGGAACTCCATGGGTGCGACAGACCAATAGGCGATAGGAGTAGAGCGTGCATAACCCCTCTTCGTTGAGCGGGCACATCACCTGCGGTCTTTCCCCCTGCCGAAGGGCCTGTTCACAGGCCAGGACGACAGCCGCCGATCGTTCCAAGATTTCTTGCTGCGTAGCAGAGGCTAACTGCCTGAAACCCATCCAAAGATAGGCCCATTCCACATAGGTATGGTGGAGAAAAAACGAATCACAGCAATTATCCGGGCAGCCGGAGCAGCCGAAAGAGAGTTGCCTTGCTACCCTGTTGTAATCCTTCTCCATGCCCTGATAAATCTCCTGCAGTTCCAGGATCAAACTATCTGGGATCAGCAGTTCAGTCACGCAACCTCCTCTTCAATACACTGCACCTGATAAATCCTAATATCAGGATGCATATCCTGCCAGACGGTTTCGTGAAGCCCCGCCTTTCGACAAAGCTGACCAAGAAAATCCTCCGGCCGGGGAAGCTGCTGCCAGACTTGGGGCAAAAAGGTCGCCCTTGAGGTGCCCTGGCTGAGGATCACCCCGTCACGCCCCGGGCAGAGTATTTCAAGGAGATCCCGGTCGTCCACATAAATGAGGGGGACAGCCGGAGAAAGCAAGGAGATATCGATATGGACCTCGTCCAGTTCTTCGGACTTGAGAGGGGGAATCCGGTAGTCATGGAAGGCAGCATTGAGGGCATTGTCCCGGATCCCATCCCAAATCGTACCAACCGGTTCAAGGTTGCCGATACATCCACGCAACTGCCCTCGCTTTTTCAAGGTTACAAAGGTGGCGCCTCGCTGCTGGAAAATCGGGGGTCGCTCTCC
>JAUYSF010000492.1 GCA_030696435.1 Desulfoprunum sp.
AAGAAATGGTCAAAAAGGATGTGCGTGACGGACTGGTTGATAGAGTTGTCGTTGCGGCCTGTACCCCCAGAACCCACGAACCGATTTTCCGGGCAGCCATCGAGAAGGCTGGATTGAATAAGTATCTTTTCGAGATGGCCAATATCCGTGATCAGGCCAGTTGGGTGCATGGCCACGATCATGAAGGGGCGACTGAGAAGGCCAAACTGGTCGTGGCCTCAGCCGTCGGCAAGGCTCGCCATCTTAACCCTCTGCACGATAAATTCGTCGAAGTGACGGATGCGGCTCTCGTTATCGGAGCCGGTATCGGCGGCATCAGCGCCGCCCTTATGCTTGCCAATATGGGACACAAGACCTATCTGGTGGAGAAGGAGCCTTCCATCGGCGGCGTCATGGCCCAGCTCGACAAGACCTTTCCCACCAACGACTGTTCCGCTTGTATCCTCACCCCGATGATGGTCGAGGCCTTCAATCATCCCAATATTGAGACCCTAGCCTACTCGGAAGTCGACGATGTCGAGGGCTATATCGGTAATTTCAAAGTCAAGGTCCGGCAGAAACAGAGCTATATCGACTGGGATAAATGCACCGGTTGTGGCGATTGCGCCGCCAAATGTCCATCAAAGACCTCGGATAAATTCAACGCCGGTCTGTCCGACAGAAGAGCAGCCTATATCATGTTTCCCCAGGCGGTGCCCAAAAAGGCCGTTGTCGACATTGAACATTGCATCAACTGCGCCGGTCGAGAGATCGGTACTCCTGTCAAGATCAACGAAAAGACCGGCAAACCGATCCTCGCGCCATGCGAGCGCGCCTGTCCGGCCGGGGCCATCGACCGCTCTCTGCCGTTGGATCCCCGAGGTACCGTCAAGGAGATCGAGGTAGGTTCCATCGTCGTCACCACCGGCTATCAAGTCATGGATAAGGGCTGGTTCAAAGAAATGGCCCCGGCCTCGCCCAACGTCATCACCGCTCTGCAGCTTGAACGCCTGATCTCGGCCACCGGTCCGACCGGCGGCAAGTTGTTGCGTCCGTCCGACAATGAGAAACCGCACACCATGACCTTCGTCTCCTGTGTGGGCTCGCGTGATGTCAATTTTCATACCCACTGTTCGCGCTTCTGCTGCATGTACATGATCAAACAGGCCCGGCTCTTAAAAGAAAAATACCCGGATCTGGTCATTAATATGCATTTCATCGATGTCCGCTCGCCCGGCAAGTCCTATGACGAGTATTACACCGGTGCCCGTGAGATGGGGATCAACTTCTTCAAGGGTAAGGTCGGCGGTATTGAGATGCTGCCGGGCGACCAGTTGCGGGTCCTGGCCTATGATATGGAGTCCGGTAACAATATCGAATACGCCTCTGATCTGGTTATTCTGGCCACAGCCGTCGAGCTGCCGGCCGATGCCACATCGCTTGCCCAGAAGCTTGGTCTGCAGTTCTGCGGCAACAATTTCTTCCGCGAACTCCACCCCAAACTCGGTCCGGTCGAGACGGCTGTGGCCGGGCTCTTTATCGCCGGTTGCTGCCAGGGACCAAAGGATATCCCCGACACGGTCTCCCAGGCCAAGGGTGCCGCCGCAGCTGCTGCCGTGCCCCTCTCCCAGGGTAGAGTCAAGATCGAGGCGACCATCTCCGAAATAGATTCCGATAAATGCAGTGGTTGCGGGATCTGCGAGCCACTCTGTCCCTATCATGCCATCAGCATGAAGGATTATACCGATCGGCAGCGTGGCTTTATCGAGCGTCATGCCGTCATTGAAATGTCATCGTGCAAGGGGTGCGGTGTCTGTACCTCGGCCTGTCCGTCAGCCGCCATCAGATTGCATGGCTATGAAGAAGAGCAGATCTATGCCCAGATCGCGGCCCTGACTGCATAAGGAGAACAAACATGATTATCGACCAGAAAAAGATCGATGAAGCCATCGAGATCATCAAAGGACACGGTGGACATGGCATCCAGAAATGTGTCCAGTGCGGTGCCTGTTCGGCCGTCTGTCCCGGTGTCAAAGCCGGATTTCCCCTGCTCTGCCGGGCCCTGATCAGGGAACTGCTGAACGGTCATCTTGAAGAAAACATTGAAAATTCGTCAAGCTGGGGCTGCCAGGCCTGCAACCGCTGTACCGAGGTCTGCCCGCAGGGCGTGCGGCCGCAGGAGGTGGTCTTTGCCTTCAGGCGATATCAGGCTCTGGAGCTGGCCTTCTCCACCTCATCCGTCACCAGCCAGATGAACCTGTATGAGACCGGTCATGCCGTCTTCAGCGATCCCAAGGAAGCACGCCGAAAGGTTGGCCTACCGGAAGAGACACCGACTTCAGCCTTTAATGAAGAGGCTCAAAAAGAGATTCGGACCCTCATGGACAACAGTCCCATGGGCGAGCTGGGATTATTCTAAAATAAAGGAGATAGATGATAATGGAACAAATTGGATTATATCTCGGATGCAATATTCCGCTCAAGGCTCCAGATATCGAGCAGTCTTTTAGAAAGATATTCCCGCCACTTGGTGTGCAGCCGGTGGATCTGGAAGGCGCCGGTTGCTGTCCCGCCTGGGGCACCGCCCCGTCTTTTGATCTCAACACCTGGTGTGCCATCTCCAGCCGCAATATCACCATTGCCGAAGACAAAAATCTCGACATCATGACCGGCTGCAATTCCTGCTTTGGCGTGCTCTCCGAGGCCAAGCATTTCATGGGAAACGCGGCCACCCGGAAAGTGGTCAATGGCAGTCTGGCCAAGATCAACCGCGAGTTCAAGGGAACCTCGGATATCTATCATGTCGCCCATGTTCTGCATAAGAAGATCGGTGTGGCGAAGATCAAAGAGAATCTCAAATTCAGTCTGGCCGGGCTGAAAATCGCCGTGCAGACCGGCTGTCACACGCTCTGGCCCTCCGATGTCTACAAGGTCAAGGAAGAGAACTCCTACTATCCGACTATTCTCAAAGATCTGTGCGAGGTGACGGGGGCGACAGTCCCTCATTACTCACGTCTTGAGGGTTGCTGCGGCATGGGCGGTATGCGCTCTACCGATGCCGAGAAATCGCTGAAACTGTTCAAAGAGAAACTGCTGTCGATCAAGGAGGAGACCGATGCCGATATGATCGTCACCACCTGCTCGTCGTGTTTTCTGCAGTTCGACATGTCACAGCCCATCTTGAAAGAACGGGGAGAGATCGATTTTGAGCCGATCCCGACCTTCTACTATACCCAGTTACTGGCCTTGGCCATGGGTTTTGAGCCCCAGCAGGTCGCCAGTATTTCCCAGATCGACCGAAGGCCGATCATCGCAGAGATTCAGAGCGAAAAACGCCGCATCAAGGAGGGAATGTAATCATGTCATTCAGCCCAAATATCGTTGGATTTGCCTGTCAATGGTGCACCTATGCGGGTGCCGATCTTGCCGGCAATCTGCGCTGTAAATATCCGCCCACGGTTAAACTGATCAAGGTCCCGTGCTCCGGTCGGGTCAAGCCCGAGTATATTCTTGAGGCCCTGGCCCAAGGGGCAGACGGTGTTCTGGTCGGCGGTTGTCATTTTGGTGACTGCCATTACAAAGACGGTAATCATAAGACCAAAAACCGTATGGATCTGCTCAAAAAACTTATTGAGGATATGGGTTTTGACCCGAGGCGTTTCAGACTCGAATGGATATCCGGTGCCGAGGGCCAGAAATTTGCCCAGGTGATCACGGAATTCACCGAAGAATTGATTGCCCTTGGGCCAAATCCCCTGAAAGGAGGAAAAGAGTAATGACTGAAAAACTGAAAGTCGGCTTTCTGCTGCTGGGCGGCTGTGCCGGTTGTGAAATGGCCGTTGTCGATCTCTCGGAAAAACTGGTCGATGCCCTGGCCCATCTTGAGGTGGTCTTCTGGGCTCCGACTGTGGCCGACGTGAAATATAACGATCTTGAGGCGATGGAGGATAACTTCATCGATGTCGCCTTCATCGACGGCATGATCCGGCTGGATGAGCATATCCATATGGCCAAGGTCATGCGCAAAAAGGCCAAGACCCTGATCGCCTTCGGGGTTTGTGCGGCCCTCGGCGGCACGGCCGGTATGAGCAGTCTCCACACCAAGGAGGAGCTGTTCTCCAAGGCCTTTAAAAACACCCCAACCACCGACAACCCGGACGGTATCTACCCGCAGGCCCACTGCCTGGTGGATGGCAAATATAATCTGACCCTGCCGACCTATGAAGACAAGGTGCGGACCCTCAATCAGATCGTCGATGTCGACTACTATATCGGTGGTTGCCCGCCGCACCACGGCCATGTAGCCGTGGCGATAGGGGCTTTGGTCAGCCGTCAGCTGCCGCCGAAAGGTTCCTGGATCACCAACGGCAAGGCGGTCTGTGATGTCTGTAAACGTAACCCCACTCGTAATGGTTTTTCCGGCCGGGTCATGGTCGATAAGGTCCTGCGTATGGTCGATGGGGTGCCCGATGAGCATATCTGCCTGCTTCAGCAGGGCTATATCTGTTTCGGGCCGATCACTCAGGGCGACTGCGGCGGCTCCTGCCTTACCGTCAACACCCCCTGTCGCGGTTGCGGCGGGCCGATTCCCGGCAACGAGGATTACGGCGCCCAGGCCTTGAGCAGTATCGCCTCCATTCTCGACAATGAGGATACCACCGCCATGCTCATGGAGAAATATTCCAACCTGGCCAAGTTCTTTTACCGATATGCCCTCCCGTCAGGCACCCTTCCCCGGAAGATGTAGGCTGAAAATTGGGCTTTTAAAAAGGAGTAGATGCGTGAAAAAAATAGAAATAAATCCGATGACCCGACTTGAGGGGCATGGCAAGATCGCCATCTTCCTTGATGAGCACGGCAATGTCGATGAGGCCTTTTTTCAGGTCGTTGAGTTCCGTGGCTTTGAAAAATTCCTGGTTGGTTTACCAATCGAGGAAGTACCGCGGACGGTTTCGACCATCTGCGGCGTCTGCCGTGGTGTCCATTTTACCGCGGCCATGAAGGCCTCCGACGGTGTCTACGGGGTGACCCCGACGCCTACGGCGATAAAGCTGCGCGAGCTGTTCTTCAACGCCCACTATGTCGAGGATCATGCCGTCATCCTCTATGCCCTCGGTCTGCCCGATTTTGTGGTCGGACCCGGAGCCCCGGCGGCCCAGCGTAATATTGTTGGTCTTATCAATGCGGTAGGCGCCGATCTGGGCCGCGAGGTTCTGCGCAAACGCGGTCTGGCCGTCAAGATCTTCGAGATGCTCGGCGGCAAGCCGATTCATCCGGTGGCTGCTATCCCCGGTGGTTGGTCCAGAACCATAAACGAAGATGAACGCAAGCAGATCCTCGGCTGGTCGGAAGAACTCGTAGAACTCGGCCAGCTGACCCTGAAGGTCTTTGGCGATGTGGTGCTGAAAAACCCGGCATATATGGAGCTGGTGACTGGTGATATGTACAGTGTACCGGTCAATTATATGGGCACAGTCGATGCTCATGGCGATATGGCACTCTATGACGGCACCCAGAAGGTGGTTGATTTGAACGGCAAGGAACTCTTCTCGTTTACCGGCCTGGAATATATCGATCATATTTCCGAGCGGGTTCTACCCTGGACCTATCTGAAGATGCCCTATCAGAAGAAGATGGGCTGGAAAGGTATCGTCGAGGGCGAGGGCACCAGTCTCTATAGTGTCGGACCGCTGGCCCGATTCAATGTGGCCAAAGGACTGTCTACACCGCTGGCCAATGAAGCCTTTCAGCAGTTCTTCGCCACCTTCGGTTGTAAACCGGTGCACAATATCCTCGGCTATCACTGGGCTCGGGCCATCGAGCTGCTACATTGCGCCGAGAAGATCCGCATGCTGGCGAAAGATCCTGAGATCACCAGCCAGGATGCCCGGGCACCGCTCGGCGAGGTCACCGGCGAAGGGGTTGGCATCATCGAGGCCCCGCGCGGCACCCTGATCCATCATTACAATACCGATCAGAACGGTATCGTCACCGATGCCAATATCGTCGTGGCCACCACCCATAACAAGGGACCGATCAACCTGGCGGTGCGCAAGGCGGCCAAACACTTTATCAAGAACGGTAAGGTCGACGAGGCTATCCTCAACCATGTCGAGATGGCCTACCGGCCCTACGACCTCTGTCTGGGGTGCGCCACCCATGCTATCCGGCCCGGCTCATCTCCAGTTGAGGTGAAGATCTACAATGATAAAAAAG
>JAUYSF010000493.1 GCA_030696435.1 Desulfoprunum sp.
CGTCCAGGGCGGCAGATGCTGCCGCATGAGAGCGGCGATCTTCTCCGGGAAGACCCCATAGCCCAGGCGCAGGCCGGGTATGGCATAAAATTTGGTTAGGGAATTGAGGGTGAAGATATTCTCAGCCCTGCCTCCCACGGACTCTCCATCCGGCACAAAATCGAGAAAGGCCTCGTCGATGAGGAAAGAGGCCTCCGGGAAATCTCCGGCAAGCCTAGTAATGACATCAGACTCCACCATGGCCCCGGTGGGATTGTTGGGACTGCCGATAATTACCAGATCATCCGGCTGGATATGGCCTGCAAGCCGGACAGGATCAAGGCGAAATCCATCCCGCCCCTCCATGCCAACGATTTCCACCGGTTTTCCGGCAAGTCGTGCGGCCCTGCTATAATCGATATAGGCCGGGGCAGGAATAACTACCCGTTTACAGGGCAGTATTCGTGGCAGGAGATAGAGCAGTTCGGTCGAACCGTTGGCAGGAACCACCCAGGCCGGTGGATACGTGCCATAGTCAGCTATACTCTGTACCAGGTCATAGCAGTCCGGGTCGGGATAATGACCAAGGTCTTCCACCGCCCGACTGAGCACACTGCGCAACCATTCCGGCGGTCCCAGCGGATTGATGTTGGCGCTGAAATCAAGAACACCTCCCTGTCCTGTCGTCATCTTGCGCCGAAAGGCATGGATATTGCCCCCGTGGCCGGATGGAGTTGATTCTTCAGCGACTGCCATAGCTCTCCTCATGCAATTATTTTCAGGGTGTAAACCATTCTCGTAGATATGCGTGAGCTGGGTATCACATGCTCAATACAGACTCACATTCAAGGCCACCACGGTCATCAACTCAGCCAGTTCGCAGACGGCACCCAGAGTATCGCCCGTCGCCCCACCCAAACTTCTTCTACACCAGCCGGCAAAAAGGAGGACCGTTGTAGACAGCATTGCCATAAGACACACAGCAATCTGCCACGGACACAGAGAAAAAGTGACGGACAGGCCAAGAACAGCCATGAAGGAAACGGCGCTCAGCCAGGCCGCTCTTCTCGTGTTCTGTGAATAAAAAAGCTTCCCCAAGCCTCCTTCCGTTCTGGCATAGGGCAGGATGGCCATGCTCAGGACAATGGCACAGCGTCCGGCGATGGGCATCAGCAGAAGAGCTGGCAGGAGCAAGCCGGGAGAGAGTGCGCTGAGGGCGGCGTATTTTCCGCCCATCACGAAAACAATGGCGATAACCCCCATAGCACCAATATGGCTGTCACGCATGATGACAAGTTTTTCTGCCCTGAGTCGACTGCTCAGTAGTCCATCGGCGGTGTCCGCCAGGCCATCGATATGCAGACAGCCGGATATGACGGCGAGCATGACGATCCCCGCCAGGGCAACCAAGGATTGGGGCAGAATATGGCCGAGCAGGCCGGCAGACAGGGCGCAGAGACCGCCAATGCCCAGACCGATGAGCGGAAAAAAGAACAGGCCGCCGGTAAAATATTGGCCATCCTCTTCCGCCCGCCAGGACAAAGGCAGGATCGTCAGAAATCGCAAGGCGGCCAGTAGGGACATGAGCGGCTGCTTCATAGTGATGTATCCGAGGGTTTCGTGTCGAAGTGCACGGTTTCTCTTTCTCTACTTGTCTGCACCGGCGACGGCCGCCTCGGCAAAGGTCGCCACCTCAGTCAGTATGGCCACTGCCGCCTCGACAAGATTCATGGCCAGGGCGGCACCGGTCCCCTCCCCCAGTCTGAAATTCAGATCGAGCAGAGGCCGGGTGCAGCCCAGCATTTCCTGCATGAACCGGTGTCCCGGCTCAACTGACCTGTGTGAAAAAATCAAGTAATCGCGGACAAATGGCTCTATTTTATAGGCAATGAGGGCACCCGCGGTGGAGATGAATCCGTCGACCAGAACGGGTTTCTTATGGGCCGCAGCACCGAGGATCAGGCCGGCAATTCCGCCAATCTCAAAGCCACCCACCTTGGCCAGGATGTCAAGACCATCTTTGCTGTTTGGTGAATTAACTTCAAGAATCTTTTTTATGATTTTGATTTTGTGTGCCAATTGCTGATCATCAAGGCCTGTTCCACGGCCGGTCAACTCTTCCGGACTCTTGCCTGTGCAAATCGCCGCAATGGCGGTAGAGGGTGTAGTGTTACCGATGCCCATATCACCGGTGCCAAAGATATCGTAGTCGGCGGCAAGCATATTGGCCACGTCAATCCCTGATTCCACCGCCCTTCTGGCCATGGCCGGACTCATAGCCGGACCGACGGCAATATTGGCGGTACCGAGCCCTACCTTTTTATTGATGATTTTTCCGGCCTTGGCAAGTTCATTCAGATCGGCCGCAACCCCCATATCCACCACAAATACCTCGGCTCCGGCCTGCCGGGCCAGGGCGTTGATACCGGCGCCGCCATTGACGAAATTATAGACCATTTGGGACGTGACCTCCTGCGGGAATTTACTCACGCCCTCGGCAACCACCCCATGGTCACCGGCCATGGTGATGATGGCCTTTTTTCGGACTGGGGGGTGCATTGATCTCGTCATACCTGCCAGATCAATGGCCAAATCCATAAGATCTCCCAAGGCCCAGTGCGGCAGGGCCAATTGATCAAGCCGTTCTTTGGCCTTTATGCGGTATTCATGATCCTGGGGAAAGATATTCTGCAGTGTTTTCTCTAACGTGCTCATGATTTATTCTTCCTGTGCGATGGATTATCTCTTGGTAATACTCACATTTTTCAAAAAAAGTGGAATGCCGCAACTGACGAGTATCACCTCATCGGCGCCGGTTGCCAGCAAGCGGTTGCAATATCCCACCAGATCCCGATAGTGCCTGGCCAGAGGATTGTCAGGCACGATGCCCAGACCCACCTCGTTGGTGACACAAATGATGGTGCCCGGATGTCGATGCACCGCTGCCAGCAGGCTGGTACATTCCCTCTCCATGTTCTGTTCGTCAA
>JAUYSF010000494.1 GCA_030696435.1 Desulfoprunum sp.
AATCATTGTTGGCTCTGGCTCTGGTGGTTTGACCTCAGCTCTTGCCTTGGCACGGGCCGGGCAAACGGTTCTGGTTTTGGAGCAGCACTGCGCCCCGGGTGGCTGGTGCCACAATTTTAGCAAGGGAGGATTTACGTTCAGCCCTGGTGTCCATTATATCGGCCGGTTGGGTCCCGGCGGTGAAACCAGGGAAATCTATGAAGGTCTCGGTGCGGCCAACGATCTTATCTTTTTTGAACAAAACCCTGAGCACTATGAGCATTGCCATATCGGTGGAGTGAAATTTGACTACCACGCCCATCTTCCCACCATGACAGAGCGCCTTTTGCAAAGGTTTCCCAAGGAACACAAGGGCCTTGGGAAGTACATGGAGCTTCTGCAAAACCTGGTCTGCCAGTTTCCCTTGCTGTTTGAGATCAAGAGCATAAAAGATGTCATACTGATGCCATATCGAACCAGACATATTGGTCGCTACGGCCTCTACAGTTTAAAACGGATTCTTGAAGGTTGGATTTCAGATCCTATTGTCCGCGGAATTCTCTCGGTGCAGTGTGGTGATCAGGGCTTGCCGCCATCTAAAACAATGATGATGCTCCACGCCGGCATGGCCAGGCACTACGAGCATGGTGGCTATTATCCGCATGGAGGAGGCGGGGCTATTGCCCAAGCCCTGGTTAAGGCCATCCGGCGTACAGGCAGCGAAGTGAAGATGGGAGTCAGTGTTGATAAAATCATAACTGAATCAAACGGTAGGAGACGTCGGGTCGTAGGGGTTAAGCTTGCAGATGGGCAAGAACTGCGGGCACGGCATGTCATATCAAATGCTGATCCGCACAAGACTTTTTATGGCATGGTGGGCGAAGAAAACCTGAGCGGCAAGCTTAAAAAGCGCTTAAACAAAACCCGGTACTCCATAAGCTCTCTTCTGCTGTTTTTAGCTGTTGAAATGGATGTAAAGGCAGCTGGCTTGGATTCCGGGAATATTTGGTATTCGGAAGAACCTGATTTTGACAGAGTATTTACTCAGGCTCAGGATCCCGGACTCTATAAAAAAGATTCTTTTGAAGCGCTGTTTATTTCAGCTCCGACGCAAAAGGACCCCACTCGCTATAACGGGAAGGGGCATACCTTAGAAGTTGTCACATTTGTTGGATATGACGCCTTCAGGGAGTTTGCAGGAACTGCAGATGGAGCCAGAACAAAAGAATATGAAGCGCTCAAACAAAAAATAATTAAAATGTTTTTAACAACTCTGGAGAGAATTATTCCGGGTATTACTCAGTGTGTGGTGTTTTGTGAGCTGGGAACTCCTCTTACCAACTCTCATTACATTCATTGTACGGATGGATGTGTCTATGGTACAGAAAAGAACTACTCACAAGTTGGTCCACTGGCATATCGGGCCGGAACCGAAATTGAGGGTTTAAGATTAGCTGGTGCAAGTACGGCATCGCATGGAGTCGCAGGGGCTGCCGTATCAGGATTACACGCGGCGGCCTCTATCATGGATTGTAAGTGGTCTGAGTTGCTTAAGCCGGAAGGGCAACAGTTACGAACGTATCCATCTGAGGATCAGAATGCCTGGCCTGAATGGCTTAAGGAAAAGATCTGGAAACCTTCTCCTCTATAGTGCGATCATGAGCATCCTGTTTTCCTGAAGTCCACGTCTGACTGGCCCACTCAGAGATACAGACTGCAGGCTTTTGTCGATCATTCCCACCTTCCAACCAAGGCATCAATCAAACTTTTCCGCCTGCCTGTACAGGCGAGCAACTTCTTTTTCCGGCAGCAGGGCTTTGATGGCCAAGGCGATCAGGATAATGCCGACGATATCGATGGCCAGGCGCGAAAGGGCGAAACGCGGGCCGAGGGCTGAGCTTTCAAAGAGGAGCATCGGGATCTTGGTGGTCGACCAGGCACCAATGAAGATCAGGATGTTGATAAAACTCGCACCTTTTTTCATCAGCACGGCAGCCACCGGAAAAGCTCCATAGAGAGGGCCTGCCGCAAAGGAGCCCAGCAGGAAGGCCAGGGTTCCGCCTTTGAGGCCTGAATCAGGTCCCATAAAGCGCATCATCTGTTCACGCGGAACCCAGACATCAAGGAGGCCGAGGAGGACAAAGATCGGCGGGATGACCAGCAGCATGGTCTCGGCCTGAAAGGTGATGGTCTGGAGGGCCTTGGCCTGATAGACGGGGAGTACGAGCAGGAAAAGGATAAAGGCGGCAGCGGCGATAAAGACAGTGGCATAGCGGCGCAACAACGGTTTCATAGGCTCACCACCCAGCCGACAAAGACGGCCGCAACCAGAGAAAAAATATAGGCCAGGATATTTCGCAGAAATGCGGCACGTTTGCCGAAAAACTGGATCTCCAAAGGGAGGGTGACCACCCCGACCATCATCAGGCTTGAGACGAAGGCGGCGATCTGAGTTACCCCCGCACCACCCTGCAAAAGGGCCGCTGCGGCCGGAAAGGCAACAAACCCCGGAATGAGCGTGATCGCTCCAACCAAAGAAGCGGCCAGCACGCCCCATACCCCGGAATCTTTACCGAGGATGAGCGAGATCGTCCGGGTGTCGAGGATGGAAAGGGCCATGGCGACGAGGATAAGGACCACCAGGAACTGGGGGAGAATGCCCTCAAAGGCCTTGAAGGCTTTTTTAAGGGCGATCCGGGTCTTCTGCCGGTCTTTCAGATACGACCAAGCGAGGCAGACCCCGGCAATGAGATAGAGTGCTAAGGTGTCCATGCTATTCTATTTTTGTAACTATTCGTTGGCATTGGATTCAGCGGTATCGAAATCGAAATCGCCATCGGTATCGAATCTTTGCTGTTTTCGGCATTTTCATCTTGCTTGGATTTTTCGTTTGGATTTTTTTCCGAACGCTAGAGTTTTTCCCCTCCACCGCCTTCTCGTTGCATTGGGCGATATCGATAGCGATCCCGATTTCGATAGCGATTTCGATTATTCATCCATATCATGTGCTGAATAATTACGCAAAAGGAAGGAATACCACCCGGTCAACCGCAAAGTCGGGCCATTGTTGTCAATAGCCGACGGGAACAGTTCCAATGTTTTCCGGCGCATCCAATGCTTCGGGCAGGCTCTCGACAAAGGCCCGAATCTCGTCACGCACCTGGCGGTAACAGTTGCGCTGTTTCTCTTCACCGGCCCCTTGGGCTGCAAGGTCTTTCGCCATCGCCGGTGGGTCGGAGAAGCCGACATGCAGCATTCTTTTGGCCCCTGGAAAAAACGGGCAGGTCTCACGGGCGTTATCGCAAACGGTGATGACGGCATCAAAGGTGATATGCCTCAGGGTGTCGACATGCTTTGAGGTGTGCGAGGCGATATCCACCCCGGCCTCAGCCATGACCTCGACCGCTGTCTGGTTCAGACCGTGGGTTTCGATACCGGCAGAATATACCTCGATAGACTCGCCTTTGAGCGCGCGGGTCCAGCCTTCGGCCATCTGACTGCGGCAGGAATTGCCGGTACAGAGAAAGAGAATCTTCAGTTTGTGTGCCATATTCATTTCCTGTTTACGCCGGTAAAAATGGCTGGACTATAAAATACACGCCGAGCAGGGCTATCAACGCCCCTGCCAAACGCCGGAAAAATCTGCCGCCCTGCTGCCAGCTGCTGCTTACAAGCAGTCGCTTAACCATGGCGGTTGAGCTGCCGGCAACCACTATGGGGATGCAGTGACCGATGGCAAACAGGAGAATATACGCCACACCGGTGAACATCGTGGCCTGCACCGAGACGATGGCCAGGATCGGGGCAATGAAGCCGAAGGTGCAGGATCCGGACAGCACGCCGTAGCCCAGGCCGAGAACGAAGGCCCCGGATAGACCTTTAATCGTCAAGCGGGCCATGAGTCCGCCCGAGAGTGAGCACTTCGCCACCCCGAGCATATCAAGAGACACCCAGATCAGCAGCAGACCAATGGCGATGGTCCAGTACGGACCTACATCGCCGAGAATGCGACCGAGCAGCGAGCAGACGATCCCGATAACGGCAATGGTGATGAACAGGCCGGTGGTGAACACGATGGCATAGAGTATGGCCTTGCGCCCTTCGATTAGATGATTTTGGCCGCCGACATAGCCGATGATCAGCGGGATAGAGGCCAGATGGCAGGGGCTGAACAACACGCTGACCATGCCCCAGAGAAAACAGCCGAGGCCTCCCAGCAGGAGGCCCTGGCTCATCCACGAATTTATAGTGAGAAAGATCTGATCCATGGATCTTTATTTGACTCCGAGTTTGGTCAATTCGGCAACGATGGCTGCCTTCTCGTAGAATCCTTCGTGCCTGGACATCTCCTTGCCCTTGGCATCGTAGAAAATCTGGGTGGGGATGAGCTTGATGTCGTACTTATCCCCGGCACCGGGATTCTCCCAGACATCGATAAAGACAATGGCTGCTTTCCCTTTATACTCCTTCTCCAGTTCTTCCATGATCGGCGCCATCATCTTGCAGGGTATGCATTTATTGGCCCCGAGATCGACCATCGTCACCTTACCTGGTACGGGTGCTATCGGTATTCCGTTGGCATCAGCGGCAAAGGATCCTGCCGTTGCGAGCAGCAGGACACATCCTGAGAGAAAAATGGTCTTGAGTGTGGTTTTAAGAGAAAAGCTTTTCACGAAAACTCCTTTTATGAGAGATATATCTTTGCCTTATCGACGACTTGACCAATAGAATCTGAATTGACCTCCGTATTGCCTTTTTCAAAACCGAGATCAGTGAGACGGAGGTGATTGATCCGGGTAAAACCAGCCTCTTCCAGGGATTTTTTGGTGCAGTCGAGGGCACAGCCATCGATAGCCAGGATGGAAGCTGCCGCCTCAGTTGACTTCATTATACCGCTGACCCGACCACCGATTCCTGCCAGGCAGAACATCTTGCCTTTGCCGTCACGGGTCAGTTTTCGGGCCGCCTGATCGGCCAGTTCTCCGACATCAGCAGCGCCGGAACAGGAAAATATCAACTTCGGGCCTGCACTGCAGGCGCAACCACAACTGGTTGGTAAGGGGTTCATGGTCTATCTCCTCTCATTGAAAAAGAATTGTTCTGCAGAAATTTTCGTTTCATATTTGTCCGCCACTCGACGAGACAATGGTGCAATTCAACCTAGCCATTCTTCAACTTCACTTTGCTTGGGGGCACGCCCGGCGCATTTGACCTTTCCGTCAATGACTACTGCCGGGGTAGAGAATATCCCCAGCTTGGCCATCTCCTGAAAATCGGTCACCTTCGTAACTGTGGCCTGAACCCCTTTGGCCGCAACTGCTGCCTCGACTGTTTTCTGCGCCTTTTCACAATTTGCGCATCCCGGCCCACATATCTTGATTTCCATTAGTTTCCTCTTCTTGAATATTAGATAATAAAATTAAAGAGATATCCGGTAAAAATAATACCAGTCCCGACTACGGCAATAAAAACTGCAATGAGTGGCGGTTTGAGAATCTTGCGCAGAATAATCATTTCCGGCAAAGACAGGGCAATCACACTCATCATAAAGGCCAGCACTGTGCCGAGAGCCGCCCCTTTGCCGAGCAGGGCCTCAACAACGGGTACAATGCCGGCGGCGTTGGAGTACATCGGAATACCGACCACGACCGCGGCAGGCACCGACCACCAGGCCTCCTTGCCCATGATCGAGGCCATAAAAGCCTCGGGCACAAAGCCATGAATTGCAGCTCCTACTCCGATTCCGGCGATCACATAGGGCCACACTTTACCGACGATATCGCGAACAGCCTGCTTGCCTTGTTCCATTCGATTTTGCCAGCTGAGTTTTTCTTCAAAGACAACAGCTTCAACGTTCCGTAATTCCTGCACCCAATCCTCAATCCAGGCCTCAAGCCGCAAGCGGCCGATTATCCAACCGGCAACTATGGCGATGACTAAACCACTGACAAGATAGAGGGCAGCCACTTTCCAGCCGAGTAGGCCGTAGAGCAGGACCAGGGCAATCTCGTTGACCATAGGGGCGGCTATGAGAAAAGAGAAGGTCACGCCCAGCGGCACGCCGGCCTGGACAAAGCCCAGAAAAAGCGGGACTGCCGAGCAGGAACAAAACGGGGTGACGATACCCAGGGTTGCCGCCATCACGTTGCCGCTGGTTTCACGTTTGCCTGCTAGGTATTTACGGGTGCGGGCCTGGGTGAAAAACGAGCGGATCATCCCGACGACAAAAACGATCAGGGTCAGCAGCATCATGACCTTGGGCGTATCGTAGACAAAGAACTGCACCGCACCGCCGAGGTGGCTTCCCTTCTCAAGTCCCAGCAAAGAGTAGGTGAAAAAGAAAGAGAAGGGTTCCAGTTGCTTGTAGACGACAAACCAGATGGCTACGCTGATCAGGCCAATGCCGCTGATCTTTCCCCAATGCATACTTTTTGTTGCGGCCACCTGGCCGGTTATCGGTTTCGCTCAGCCGCAGCCGGCAGGTTGTATCGGTTCCATGAAAAGCCTCTCAGTCAGTAAAAGTTATAACCGCGTAGGTAATTCC
>JAUYSF010000047.1 GCA_030696435.1 Desulfoprunum sp.
GAGATCGAGATCTACCAGGCACATAGGTTCTTCTCGGGTCGGGCGGCGATGATCGCCGCGATCAGTTGTTCTTTGTGGGCAAACTTGATGTCAGCCTTGCCGATGGCAAGATTTGCCGTGGAGCGGGCTATGCTCCGTAACCGGTTGACACTGAGGCGGGTAAGCTCTGCTACGGTCGGCAGGTCTGCGAGACTGCCTGCTCCTCGATCTTTCGGCAAACTGCTCACCGTCCGTTGTTCCTCCTGCTCCGGTGCCTCGGCAGCAGCCGGGTCATTTCCATTGACCCCCGCAAAAATGAACTCCAGATCATCGGCCATGCGACCAATCACCGTGCTGGCTACAACCTCACCAAGACGCGCGGCCGAGGTCACCCCGCTGTGCACGGCGCTCCGCACCGAGCTGACATCGCCGGTCAGAAATATCGAAACCAGGCCGGCCCCGGCGAAACGGCAGCCAAGCAGGGTGACCGCCGCGGTTTTGACCGCCGCATCGGCCGCCTCAACCGCCGGGACAAAGCCACGGGTTTCAATAATGCCAAGGGAGGACGCCATCCTAGTACCTCAAGGGGTTGTCGGCGACGAATTTGACCGCATCGGCAAAGGCTTCGCAGGCGGCTTTGCAGGCGGACTGGCTACCCGTCAGCAGGCCGCCGCCGAAGTTGGTTTCCGAGGGTGGACCGTAAAAGGCGGCCATGGTGACATCGGCGGCTTTCATCGCCACGTCAAGGCCGTAGATCGCTTCTATCGGCGGCGCGATGAGATAGGCGAGGGACTGCCCTTCCTCGATCCCGGCGACTTTGGAAAGATAGGAACCGGTCCTTGAGATGCAGTGGGCATAGTAGCAGATCGAATCATCATCGGCGGCGCTGTAGAAGGCCGCCCCATGTTCGAGAAAATCAAGGGCGGCATTGATCCCGCTCTTCACTTCAGCCGGAGTCGGGCCGGCCAGGATGCCGATGACTTCACCTGCCAGCTTACTGTTGGCATTGGCCGCCCCGCCGTAAAACGATTTGGCGTAGACCACCCGGACATCGGCCTTTTTGGTGGCCTCGTCGAGGGCGGTGTAGGATACATCGTCGATATTGGCGGTGAACATGCCGATACTGTGGTGATCCGGTTCCAGATTCAATGCCTTGGCAAGGTCGGGATTGACGTTCGGTATAAGTTTGACGCTCAGAACCTGAGCACGTAATGCATCACCTTTCACAGTCTGCCAGCCTCCCTGTTAATGCCCTTTCCTGTCTTCGGATGCGGGCGTTGCAATAATATCCGGGTCGATTTTCGCAAACCGGGCCGGACGATCTCTGTCATATTCCGGGGCAAGAATCCATCATCCGCTTATACCTGTCTCGTTTCGAAGATCAGGGATTTGATGACCACCGGCACCACGGTGCCGCCGGCGATGGACCTGCCGATATCTATATAGTCGCCTTCCTTGACCTGGAGCTGGTCGATACAAATGATGGCTGCTGCCGGGTTCCGGGCGCGAAGGCTCTGGCCGAGCACCTTGGCCAGATCCGCCTCGACAATGACGATCAGGGGAAAACCGGCATTATGGAGCGGTGCCAGTCCCTGCGAAAGGCCAGTAGCCAAAGCCTGCACGTCGGCGAAAGACCGATAGCCGCTGCCGGGCACGCCGATGGCCAGAGGCGCAAGCTCATGTTCGGCGAAAAAGCTGCCGATACTGCGGGTTACGGCCTCTCTAATGGCCTCGCTGTCCGCTGGAAAAGCTTCGACAAAGGGCAGGGCGACCGGAATATTTTTCAGGGGCAGCCTGGCATCGTCAACCATGATGGTGCTGCCGCTGACGTCGACGGTGCGGGCCCCGGCGCCGATAACCGTGGCGCGGATTGTTTCGGTGGGCCGAATGAGATTATGCCCTTCTGCCGGCAGGAGCCTGGCGATCTCCCGGCCGAGCAGGGGACCAATATCACCATGCCTGAGCCCGTGGTTCGGGTCCGGCCAGCCCTGGTCGCCATACACATAATCGGCCACACCGCCGGATATCATGACCGCCTCGATTTGGTAATCGTGGCGCAGCGGTTCGGTCATGAGCAGTTGCTGGGCCAGCTCGGACAAGCTGTTGCCACCCAGGCACTCGCCGATGATTGTCGCCATGACCTGGCAGATTCGGTCCAGATCGGCAAACTCGACCCGCTGGTTGACACTTAGGGCCAAATCCATACCGGCCAGTATCGCGGCCATTGGCTGGCTTATAGCGATGATCCTGACACTTTCCGGATCGACCTGCAGCAGGCGCCCCCCGACATTGATGCAGCAGGAATCGATAGCGCTGCCGTGGTGGAAGATGCCGATATTGGCGGTGCCGCCGCCAATATCGATATTAGCCACCGTGCAGAGATAATTACGGGAATAATCGGCCGCTCCCGAGCCTTTTCCGGCGATGATCGATTCCAGTTTGCCGCCGGCGGTAGCCACCACAAAATCTCCTGCCAGGCTTGCTACTTGGGCGGAAATGGCCCGGGCATTCTCTTTCTTGGCGGTCTCGCCGGTGATAATCACCGCGCCGGTGTCGATCTCCCCGGGTCTGACTCCTGCTTCCTCAAATTCATCATGGAGCAGGGCGAGCAAGCCGGCAGCATCGATTCGATTATTCGTCGCGATGGGGGTGAAATGGATCTTGCTCCGGTAGATCACATCCTTATCGGTAATCTCCATTCTTGGCACTAAAGTGCCGGGCGCCATGTTTTTCACCGTCAACCTGCTGAGCACAAATTGGGTGGTGGTGGTGCCGATGTCGATTCCGATGCTGCGGATGATGGAGGTGTGGAAGTCAGCCACGATTACACCTATTTCACCTGTTCAGCCAGTTTGACGCCGCCGGCCTTATGGTCGAGCATCTGTTTGACGACGGTAGCCAGATGGGCACCGGCCTCGACCGGTCCCGTGCCGCCGCGATGGATATTGGAGATAACCGTGCGCTCTGCCTCTATCGTGGCGTGGGTGGGTTTATAGGCCAGATAGGCGCTCATACTCTCGGCAGTGATCAGACCCGGTCGCTCGCCAATGAACTCGACAATCACTTCACAGCCGAGAAGCGGCGCGATATCATCCATGATGCCGACTCGTCCATACTTGACATAAAAGGGTGTACCGACGCTGACACCCATGGTCATCAGACCCTGAACCAGAGCGGGCATGACATCACCGATATTGGCCTCGATCGAGGTGGTGCTGAGGCCGTCGACGACAATGATCTGCACCTGCGGGTTCTTCTTGCATTTTTCCAGCAGGATGGCTCGCGAAGCTTCATCGAGGCGTTTTCCGAGCTCAGGCTTCATCAGGTATTCATCCTTGTCCCGGACTACGGTCTTGACCTGGAACAGCTTTTGCTGCTCAAGAAAGGTCTCGGGCAGGTCTTTGAATACGGCATCGACAGCAGCGGCATGATCAGCGAGAAAGCGAAGCAGGGAGGCGGTCTTCTGCCGGCAGCCGCAACGGCCCATGAGGATTCGGGCCGGGGTGGCCTTGCGCATTATCTTGAGGGCATCAAGATTATGAGGATTGTCGACGCCGATCAGCTCCGCCGAGAGCAGCTCCACCGGCTCGGAATCGACCGCAGGCGATCCCGGCAGAGCCAGGGTGGGAGGCACGTTCGTGGTCTTGCCGGTTGAGTCGAGAAAACCCAGGGCAATCAATTCTTTGATGACGTTTGCCGCAATATCTTTTTCAGTTTGTGTGTTCACATTCACCTCAATTGCCAATTATTTAGGGGCCGTTACGAAATAACCGAAACAATCATTTCTATTTCGTTTACGGCCCCTTATGCCGTTTCCGTTAGTATTTGTTACCTTTATTGTTGTACAACGGCTTATCAAAAATTGAAGGATCACCTGCCCTGGCAGTCAGTTTGCCGTCGGCCATGATGTCGAGGCCTTCCAGCCATTTTTCAAATTCCGGCGAGGGTCTGAGGCCGAGAATTTCGCGGATACTGGCGTCATCATGAAAACTGGTGTCCTGGTAGTTGAGCATGCAGTCATCGCCGCCGCTTACACCCATGAAGAAGTTGGCCCCGGCCATGGCGCAGAGCATGGTCCCGACTTCCTGGTCATCCTGATCGGCTTTCATATGGTTGGTGTAGCAGGGAGCGATGCCCATTGGCAAACCATGCATCTTGCCCATAAACAGGTCTTCCAGGTCGGCGCGAATGACCTCTTTACCGGTATAGATGGTCTCGGGGCCGATGAAGCCTGAGACGTTGTTGAGCATGAAGGGGGCAAAGGCGCGGCCCACCCCATAGGTTCTGGCCTCAAGCGTCATCTCGTCCACTCCGTGATGACAGTTGAGCGACAGTTCCGAGCCCTGGCCGGTTTCAAAATACATAACATTCGGCCCGGTGGCAGTGCCCTGTTTTAGGGCCATATCGTGGGCCTCTTGAAGCATAGGAATGGTGATGCCAAAGGCCTGGTTGGCCGTTTCGGTGCCGGCTATGCTTTGAAAAACCAAATCCACTGGAACATCCTTTTCCATGGCCTTCATCTGGGTGGTGACATGGGCGAGAATGCAGCACTGGGTGGGAATGTCGTAGAGTTTGCGGAAATTGACCAGGGCGTTCATAACTCGCTCGAAGTTATCAACATTGTCTACCACCGGATTGACTCCGAGCACGGCATCGCCACTGCCAAACGACAGACCTTCTTTTAAAGAGGCGAGAATCCCCTCGATGCTGTCGGAGGGATGATTGGGCTGGTTGCGAAATGACAGGGTGCCCGGCAGACCTATGGTGGTATTGCAGTGGGCCTGGACTTTGATCTTTTTGGCGGCATAAACCAGATCCATAGTGCTCATCAGTTTAGCGACGGCGGCGATCATCTCGCTGGTCAGCCCCCGGGACAGGTTGAGCAGTTCGTTTTGGCTGGTGCTGGCGAGGATATGCTCACGCAGCTCGGAAACCGTCCAACCGGCAATCTGTCTATAGATGGTCGTGTTCAGCCGGTCGTAGATCAGCCGGGTTACCGCGTCGGCTTCGTAGGGGATGACCGGATTTTCATAAATATCCTGCAGCTGCATCTCGGCCAGACACAGTTTGGCGGCAACCCGCTCGGTCGCCGAGGCGGCGCTCAGTCCCACTAGGGCGTCGCCGGATTTCTCCGCGTTGGCCTTGGCCATGACATCGGCCACCGAAGTGAATGCAAAAATTTGGTTGTTGATCTTACTCTTCAGATTCACGGGGCGACACTCCTTGGGGTAGGCTGTTTTGACTCATGTTTTCCTGGTTGGGGTAGGTTGGCACCGGTTGCCGGTGACCCAGCCAGGCAATTATGGTGGTGATGCCGGTTTTTTCGAGAGAACTGGTCTGAAAGATGGTTTGAGCGCCGGCCCACCGCAGAAATTTTTCCGCCCGTTCAATATTGGCGCCGGCAAGATCGGTTTTGGAAATTATGCCGATGGTCTGCTTATTGAGCATGGAGGCGAATTTAGGGGGGAAAATGCAGCCGACCGCAGTGGCATCCTGGACAAAACCGACGATATTGCAATTGGTGCAAGAGGCCATCAGCGCCGAATAGAAACGGCGGTTTTCGCTGAATTCGCCAGGGGTGTCGACGATCCAGTCGGAATAGTGCACCGCCTGTGTTTTGCGATATACGAGGGCCATGCCCTGCATGGATTGACTGAGTGTCGTTTTTCCACAACCTGTTTTACCGATGAGCATGAGTTTTTTCATGGACGGCGACTCAGGAACGGGTGATTTCGGTGACGCTGAATTTTAAGACATCGCTGAACATTGCCTGGACACCGGCTATTGCCGCGCCGACACTGGCGACATCACCAAAGACGACCAGGGCACCGCCGAAGCGGTCAAGAAAACCGATCTGCACCTCGGCGGACTTGGTGGCGACATCGGCGGCGATGATTACTGCTTCTCCGGGGGTGATGGTGAGAATACCGATGGCATCAGCCCCAGCGTCATCGAGGCCGAGATTGCGGTAGATGGACGACTGCGGGCTGGCAATGATATGAAGCAGGGTGACCTGCTTCCCCGGCACATACTCCTGAATCATCCGCTGTTTTGTTTCCACGCCGCCTTATCTCCTTTCGGATTGCAACCTGCTGGTCTCTTTTTCTTGACTTTCAGTATAGAGTTCTATACAGTATTAGAACGATGACTATCTTTTGTCAACAGAAAAAAGGGCTGTTTAAAAATGACCGTCCGGATTAAAATTTCCTCAACTCAGGCAAACCTTTTTTTCTGAAAACCGGAGTAATTCACAGTGATTCAAATCAAAGCAATTCTCATTGATATTGGCGGGGTATTATGGAAGCCCCGAAAAATCCCTTTCAGCGATAGCTGGGCGGCAAGATGTGGAGTGAGTGCTGAAGCATTCGACCAAATTGTGTATAACTCCGAATGGGGAGCTCAAGCTTTAACCGGCAATATTTCCGGCGATGAAATGTGGGCGATTATTGGAGAACGGCTTGGACTTTCACATGCTGAAAGAAAAGAATGTGAAAAAGAGTATTGGGCTGGAATATGGGATATCGAATTTCTGGATTATTGCCGCACGCTCAAGCCGAGGTATAAATTCGGCATTGTCAGTGATGCCGATTCGAATGCGCGAGAAATAGTCAAAATATGGATTAATGAGGCGCTATTTGATGTTATAGTTTTTTCTTCCGATGTAGGGGCCTGTAAACCCAACCCACTTATCTTTCACTGCGCCCTTGAACAATTAGGCGTTGATGCCTCGGCAACCGTGTTTATCGATGACCGGAGAATTAACGTCAACAGTGCAAAAGAATTGGGTGCTCAGGCAATTCACTACAAAAATCGGAATCAGGTACTTGCTGCTCTCAAGGAATATATTTCTCATAAATGAATAACATAAGGAATAACAAATGGATGTGATTGATCCGGAAAACCCGGTACCGAAATATTTGCAGATATGCCAGTGGGTGGACGATATGATCGGCAGCGGCCGTTTTGCCGTCGGTGAGAAGCTGCCGTCAGAAGTTGAGCTGGCCCGTATGTGTGATGTAAATCGCAACACCCTGCGCCAGGCGATGACTGAGCTTGTATCGCGCGGCAAGGTAAAAAAGGTCCAGGGAGTTGGCTCCTTTGTAAGAAAGGAGGAGCCCTCCATCGAGCTTCGTCATGATCTGAAGCGAATAGCCAGTTTTAAAGATTATTTCGGTAATGCTCCCTTGGCAGAAAAGACGATTGTCATCGAGATGGAAGAGCGGGTTGTCGATAAGCAGATCGCCGAACAGCTGGTATTAGGTGCTGAACGAAAAGTCCAATTTCTCGGGCGACTCCGCACTGCCAACGGTTCTCCTTTTATTTATGAAGAAAGCCATTTACCGCTCAATATCTTTAGAGATCTGACGGTAGAAGAAGCATCCGGCTCGCTCTATCGGCTGATGACTAAGAAGTTTAATATTCGTTTGACCAAATCCCACCAGGTGATCCGGGCGGTGAATCTGAGCAAAAGGATCTCCACCATGTTCAACCTCCCGGAAGGTTCAGCCGGGCTGTTAATGAAAAACATCACGTATGACAGCACCAACACCCCGGTGGAATTACTCTTTTCCTACTGCCGCGGCGATAAATATGTGCTGGAGCTTGACCTCGGCGAATATCAGGCCCCCGATGATGAATAATCTGTCACTGCCGGCGCC
>JAUYSF010000048.1 GCA_030696435.1 Desulfoprunum sp.
CTTCGCTATATCTTTGAGCAACTGCCCTTTGCCGAATCCGACGGTGATTATGAAAAGCTCCTGCCCTCAAACCTCAGCGCAGCTGATTTGAATTTGAGTCAGGTGGTCACTGGGGTTTAATTGGCGCTTACAAAGAAAATAAGCGCGTTGAGGTGGTCTTCAAATTCCATTTTCAGAGGCTTGTTGCACCGAGAACAAAGATGTGGAGTTCTCTCCAGGATTTCGATTAAAGGTTGACAGAGTTTTTGGAACGAGGGAGCAGAGTACTTTTTTCCGGAAGACAGCGATCGTGGCATTTTCATATCTCCTTGAAATAATAGGGAATCTATGAAAAACACGACGATTTTTTCTCATGGGTTTGTCAAGGGAAATATGTGATTTTCTGAAATTTTTATTTTACTTTTACTCTGCAATTTTCTATCCGGACACTACTGAAATGGAATAACGGGAATCGAAAAGCATCTGCCACGATTTTTCTTCAAGTTAAGACCGCAAACAGTATATAATTGCCTTTGATGAAGGAGAGCTTGTCAGGCTTGAGGGAGAGCAACAGGCGGTGTTTAGCCCGTCTATCTGAAAGAGGCGAGCGGAGTAGCAGTTTTCATTTGTTCGGAGGATGTCATGGTCGCAGATCATCTCAAAACCAGGGAAGAGCTTCTTGCCGAACTGTCGGTCGTTCGAGTGGAGCTCCGTGAAGTCTCTGGCCAGATAGAGGGTATGAAGCGTTTAGGGCATGGCAATGATCTGCAGCACCTGATGAATAACTTCATGTCCCCGATCGTCATTACGGCCATGGCTGACCGGCAGGTCCTCTATATGAACGACTGCGCCTTGCGCTATTTTGATGTGCCGATGACCGAGGTGGCAGATCTCAATGTCTTGGATTACTGGCTGTATCCCGAGGACAGAACCTTGTTCGTGGCCGAAATCACCCGCAAGGGACGGGTGAGAGATTTTGAAGCCCATTTTAGGACCAGGGACGGCCGGATAAAATGCGCCCTCCTCTCCGCCCACACTGTCGAGTTTGAGGGGCGGACGGCCACCGTCACCATCTTTGCCGACATTACGGAGCGCAAGTTGGCCGAAGATGCCTTGGTGGAGAGTGAGGCAAGAGTTCTTGAGATCTACAATCTCATGCGCTTGATGACGGATACGGTGCCTGACCTTATCTGGGCCAAGGATCTGAACGATACCTATCTCTTTGCCAATAAGGCGATCTGTGAAAAGCTGCTCATGAGTGAGACGACTGATGAGTCCCTCGGCAAAAACGACCTGTTTTTTGCCGAGCGGGAGCGGCGGCGAGGCCATCGGCATACCTTTGGGGAGCTCTGTATAAACTCAGACGAAGTTGTCAAAATCACCCGTCAGCCCGGCCGTTTCCTTGAAGAAGGCCTGGTTCGGGGCCAGCCTCTTGTCCTTGATGTCTTTAAAATCCCCCTGTTTGATGAGAGTGGAGGGTTGATTGGCACGGTGGGTGCCGGTCGGGATATCACCCAAGACAGGGAGAATCAAAAGGCCTTGCGACTCAGTGAGGAGCGATATCGGCTGCTCTTGGAAAACGTCCGGGATGTGATCTGGGTCATGGATAAGAATCTCCGGTTTACCTTTGTCACCCCCTCCATCACCACCCTGTCGGGCTATACCCCGGAAGAATTCCTCGCCCTTCCTCCCCATATCCATATGACCCCGCGATCCCAGCTGATGTATGAGACTGCCGTCCGGCGGGGCCTGGAGCGGGAGGCCAGGGGGCTACGCGACGAATCGCCGCGGGTGTGGAAGTTTGAGTGGAAGTGCAAGGATGAATCGGTTGTCTGGGTCGAGACCCTCACCTCTATTCTACGGGCCGAGGACGGTTCATTTCAGGGCATTATCGGGGTCAGCCGCGACAATACCAGCCGGATGCGGGTGCTCAAAGATCTGAAACTGGCCAAGGAGGCGGCGTTGGCCGCCAATCGTGCCAAGTCCGAATTTCTCGCCAATATGAGCCACGAGATCCGCACGCCGATGAACGCGGTGCTCGGTATGCTGCAGTTGCTCAGAGAAACTCCGCTCAACCGCGAACAGATGGATTATGCGAACACCGCCCTTTCTTCCGGCGAAAGCCTCCTCACTCTCATCAGTGAAATCCTGGATTTCTCCAAGATCGAGGCCGGCAAGGTGGAGCTGGTTGAGGAACCCTTTGCCTTGAAGCCCTTGGTCGAATCGGTGCTGCACTCGTTTGACAGTATGGTTGACCGGAAGAGGATTCTGTTTTGTTTTTTCTGTCAGGATAATGTCCCCGAATGCATACTGGCAGATAGTGCCCGTCTGCGTCAGATACTCTTCAATCTTCTGGGCAATGCGGTGAAATTCACCGAACAGGGAAAAATCTCGATTTTGTTGGAGGCCCGCCCCGGTGCCTCAGAGGGAAAAATTCGTCTGGTTTTTGAGATCAGTGATACCGGGATCGGCATCCCGGCCACTGTCACGGATCGTCTGTTTGAGCCCTTCGTCCAGGCCGACGGTTCCTTTCGCAGGAAATACCGGGGGACCGGACTGGGGTTGAGTATCGTCAAACGTCTGGTGGAGCTTATGGGCGGTCAAGTGCATCTCTCCAGTGTCGAAGGGCAGGGAACTGCCGTACACTTTGAGATTGAGGTGGAACGTGCGCAGGCCTGCGATATTCCCGACACTTCATCCCCAATCCTTCAGGAGATGAAAAATATCGCTTTGCGGGTCCTGGTGGTTGAAGATGAGGCGATTAACGCCCAAGTGGTTTCCGCCATGCTCAGAAACCTCGGGCACGGGGTGATCGTGGCCGGTAATGGCAGACTGGCCCTGGAAACCCTGGAAAGTGAAAGATTTGACTGCATCTTCATGGATATTCAGATGCCGGAGATGGATGGTATCGAGACGGCGCTGGCCATACGCCAGCGAGCCGGCTGCAACCGTCGGGATATCCCCATTATTGCCCTCACCGCCCATGCCATCCAAGGGGATCGGGAACGGTTCCTGGCGGCGGGGATGAATGATTATCTCACCAAGCCGATTAAGGTTGGTGCATTGAAAGAGATCCTGCAGAATGTGGCGGGGCAGCGGTATTGCAGGTGCTGAACCGAGACGGGCTGTTCCTCCGAGGAACAGCCCGTCCCGGTTGGGCTCAGTTCAGGAAAGAATCGATTGAGGTGTATTCGAGGCCAAAGGCCTCGGCTACGCCCTGAAAGGTGACCTTGCCGCCCACCACGTTGACACCGAGGCGGATCTCGTCATTGTCCTGACAGGCCTTCTTCCAGCCCTTGTCGGCGAGTTGCAGGGCATAGGATAGTGTGGCGTTGGTCAGGGCCAGGGTAGAGGTCTTGGCGACAGCCCCCGGCATATTGGCGACACAGTAATGCACTACGCCGTCGACGATATAGGTCGGCTCGGTGTGGGTGGTGGCCTTCGAGGTTTCAAAACAGCCGCCCTGATCGATGGCCACATCGACCAGCACCGCACCCTGTTTCATATCCTTGAGCATATCCCGGGTGATGACCTTCGGGGCCTTGGCGCCGGGGATGAGAACTGCTCCGATGACCAGATCGGCCTTTTTTAAGAGTTCGCGCAGCTTCGGCCGGGTACTCATCACCGGGAAACAGTTGCTCGGCATGATCTCACTCAGATAGCGGAGTCGGTCGAGATTGGTGTCGAGCAAGTAGACCTTGGCACCGAGGCCGCAGGCGATGCGGGCGGCGTTGATACCGACCACACCACCACCGATAACCACGACATTGCCGGGCTCAACCCCTGGCACCCCACCGAGCAGTATTCCCCGCCCGCCCGTATTCATCTGCAGATATTTTGCCCCTTCCTGGGCGGCCATCCGACCGGCGACCTCGCTCATCGGGGTCAGGAGCGGCAGGCTCCGGTCTTTTTTCTGAATGGTTTCGTAGGCGATATTCACGGAGCCGGCGGCGATCAGTGCCTTGGTCAGGCCCTCGTTGGCGGCCAGATGCAGATAGGTGAAGACGATCTGATCCTTTCTGATGAGGGGATATTCCTGAGGCTGTGGCTCCTTGACATGCATGACCATATCGGCTTGGCTGTAGATTTCCGCCGGGGTTGC
>JAUYSF010000099.1 GCA_030696435.1 Desulfoprunum sp.
CGCCGGTTTCCGACGCAGGATGGAAAGGGAACTGAACATTCCCAGGCAGATGACCAAGGTCATAGTTACCACGGTCAACAGAAGGCTGGCAAGCCAGTTCGGCCGAACCGCAATCTCAAGGACAAAGCGGCAGACGGCCCAGTTCATTATCTGGGCCAGAATAACGGCAAACACCGAACTGAAGAGACCGATGAGCAGATTTTCATAAAAAAAGACCGCGAAGACAAAGCGGGAGCGACTACCAAGAATCTTGTAGTACACCGCCTCCCGCGCCCTGGCTATACGGGTTGCCAGAATCGAGCTGACGAGGATCAAGGCCCCGGCCAGCAGCGAAAAGGCCGCGAAAAAGGTAATGATCTCGGACAACCTCTGCATCAGGCCGCCGAGTTCTGCGGCCGTCTGGGCCATATTGATGACGCTGATATTGGCAAAGGCTGCAACGATCCGGTTTTCCAAGGCGGGTATAGCCGATTTCTCCAGATGCAGGGCGGCAAAATAGGTCTGCGGCGCCTGCGCCAGAAATTGCGGCGGAAAGACAAAATAGAAGAAGGGATAGAGCTTCGACTTGGTCCTGGTCCGCACACTGCTCACCTCGGCCTCCAACGGCACCCCCTGGATATTGAAGCGCAGGACATCACCCATCTTTATATCACCCATCTCGGCCACCGTATCGAGAATCGAGACCTGCAGGCCGATTCTGCCCTTCGCGTCTTTCTCAAAAAGGCCCTTGCCCTGCTGCAGTTCCTCATCCGGCAACAGACTGTCCCGGTAGGTGAGATTGAATTCCCTGGTCAGGCTGTCGCCACGGCGCTCCTGCTCGGTTTCCCGATCGATGGCCCGGCCGTTGATCGCATTCAAACGGGCCCTGATAATCGGGAAAAGCTGGGGTCTGCCACCGACCAGGGCAAGAAAACCATCGCGCTGGTCTTTCTGGATATCCACGCAGAAGAGATTGGGGGCATCGGCCGGGTAGGCCTCGATATACGTTTTCCGCAAATTCTCTTGCAGCAGAAATATAGCGAGCAGCACCGACAGCGCCGAGGCCATGGTAACGATGATCGACCGGGTAGCGTTGCCCGGTCTGATAAGACTGCGTACAGCCAGACGCAGACTGAGCCTTCCGGGAGACAGACGCCGACAGGCCGAGAGGACCAACCCGGCCAGCAAAGATATGACCAGAACCAGGGCCAGACTGCCGCCGACAAACCAAATCCCGATCGCCAGATCCTTCAATTGCAGAACAACGAGAAGAGTAAGGAAGAGGAGACCGATAAGGCGCGTCAGATAATAGACCGCCCCCTTTCTGCCGTTGTCACCCTCATTTCGGAAAATTACACTCGGTTTGACCCGGTTGAGGCGGGAGAGCGGCAGAAAGGTGAAAAAGAGGACGACGATAAACCCCAGCCCCATGCCCTCGACCATATCGAGACCGGAAACGTGCATCTGGCTGCCTGCCGGCAGGAGACCGGCAAAAAGGAGCGGCATGAAGCGTTCCAATAGGATGCCGCAGAGGCTGCCGAGTGTGCTGCCGACAAAGCCGAGGAGCAGGACCATGACTAGATACTGGCGATAGAGAAAAGTCCTGGTCGCCCCCAGGGCCTTGACAATGGCCAGGGTCTGCTGTTTTTCCCGCATCAGCGCGGTGAGAGAACTCTGCATGCCGATGCCGGCCAGAAGCAGGGTGAAGAGTGAGATGAGTGAGAGAAAGAACAGCAGATTATCGAAAAATCGCTTTATCCGCGAACCCGCAGTGCGATAGGTCTCAACCCGCTCCTGGTCGCCTATGAGACTAGCCTTCAACTCCGCTGCGAGAGGATCGACGTCCTCCGGCTTGCCGGCCTTAATGAGCATCTCATAGCTGACCCGGCTGCCTTTTTTGACCAGGTCAATGGCTTCGAGATCGCCGGCCGAAACAAAGACCCGGGGACCAAGGTTGAAGAGATCGACCGGCCGAGCTGCCTCATGGCTGACGATATCGGCGATGCGCAGCAGGGCGCTGCCGACCTGGATATTGTCGCCAACCCGCAGGTGCAGGCGCTGCAGGACCTCCATGGCCACCACAACCTCGCCCGGCCTGAGAACCCGGGAAAACTCTCCACCCGATGCCAGATCAACCCGGCCGTACAAAGGGTAGCCTGCTTCCACCACCTTGAGATTGCAGAGGAGCGTTTTTTCCTCTTCAGGGCTGCGCAGGACCGAATACAGCTCGCGGGTTTCAACCACCGCCCCGATCAGCCCGGCAGCTCGCAGGGACCCGACTTTCTGCCGGAGCACCCCTGTCAGTTCGTAATGGGAATGGATTATGATATCGCCGCCGTGCAGGGCCTGGGCATCGCCGGTTATCGAGCGGTCGACGTCCCGCCGGAAGCCGTTCAGGGCGACAATCGTGGCCAGAGAAAGGGCCACGCAGAAGATAAAAATCAGCCCCTGTTTTCTGCTCTGCCATAACTCCCGTATGAGAAATCGTCTGTGGAGCATCAGCTTTTCTCCGTCCCCTCGCCAAGCCTGCCGTCACACAGGACGATGACCCTGTCGGCCCGTGCCGCCATCTCCGGGCTGTGGGTGGCCAGGATCAGGGTCGCCCCCCTTTCCCGATGCAGGCCGGTAAGCAGCTCAACGATGCCCTTACTGTTTTCGGAATCGAGATTGCCGGTGGGTTCATCGGCGAAGACGATCTTCGGATCATTAATCAGGGCCCGGCAGATGGCGACCCGCTGTTTTTCCCCCCCGGAGAGCTGCTGGGGGAAGTTGGCCCGTCTCTCCCAAACGCCGACCCGCCTGAGCAGGGCCTCGGCCTTGCCCGCTGCAGCCTTATCCCGACGCAGTTCGGCCGGGAACATGACGTTTTCCATGGCATTCAGGGAAGGGATGAGATGAAAGGCCTGGAAGACAAAGCCGGTCTCGACATTGCGTATCGGCGCGAGCTGGTCTTCGCTCAGCTCGGTGATATCGCGACCGGCCAGAAAGATCCGGCCGGAGGTCGGCCTGTCGAGCCCCGAGAGCAGACTCAGCAGGGTGGTCTTGCCGCTACCGCTGCTGCCGGAGATGACGACAAACTCGCCCGCCGGTACCTGGAGTGAAATATCATGGAGGATATGCTCCCGACGTTCGCCGATCGTGTAGATTTTCGTCAGGTGCCTAGTTTCTAAAATTATCTCTGTCATTGCTGCTCTCGTGCTATTCTAGGGGAATACCATGGGTCGCCTCGAATTTTTTATCATAATCATCAATCCCGAAAAAAACGACCCTTCTGCTGCATCCGGCTCCTTGATTGCGCCCCCCGCCCTTCCTCCGTGCAACCTCTGTTTATCCTTGGGTTTCAAGCCATTGTCTGTTATAGCAGAAAAAAGGCCTTCTGAATCTTCGAGACAGACTCCCCCGATTCACCAGCCGGCAACCACCCTTTTCGCATCTTCCGTGAAGAAATCCCCGCCAGACATCCCCGCACCAGACCGCCCGAACAGGGCCGATCTCTCGCAATTGCTGGCACTCCTCCGACCTTCATTCAGTCGCTACCGATGGCGGCTGATCGCCGGTTTCAGCGCCCTGTTGGCCGTTGATTTTCTCCAACTCATCATCCCGCGTATCCTCAAAAGCGGGGTCGACGGTCTGGCCAAGGCCACGGCCAGTCAGAGCGATCTCTTAGCACTCGCCGGTCTGATTATCCTGATCGCCATAATCGTCGCCGGCCTGCGCTTTGTCTGGCGCTACCTGATCATCGGTTTTTCGCGCCTGCTGGAGATGGCCATTCGCAACCGGATCTTCACCCATATCCTGAAGATGGACGCCCTTTTTTTTGCACGGCATACCCCCGGCGATCTCATGGCCCATTCGAGCAATGACCTGTCCGCCGTACAGATGGCCTGCGGCATGGGCCTGGTGGCGGCCATTGATGCTCTGGTCATGTCGATTGCGACCATCGGTTTCATGCTCCATATCCATGTGCAGCTCACCCTTCTGGCCCTGCTGCCCATGCCTTTTCTGGCCTATTTCACCCGCATTCTCGCCGGCAGGCTCCACCATCGTTTCAATACGGTGCAGGAGCAGTTTTCCCTGATGACCGAGTTCTCCCGCTCAACGATCGTCTCGGTTCGTCTGATCAAGGCCTATACCATGGAGAAATTCCAGACGGGGGAGTTTGACAAACTCGGCCGAAAATATGTCAAGAACAACCTCGGAGTGGCCTACATTCAAGGGCTGATTAACCCTATTGCTACGCTTGCGGGTAACCTCGGCATGCTGATGATCCTGCTCGTCGGCGGCCGACTGGTCATCCTCGGCACCCTGACCATGGGCGATTTTGTCGCCTTCGTCAGCTATCTCTCGATGCTGATCTGGCCGATGATGGCCATCGGCTGGGTTGCCAATCTGGTACAGCGAGGCCTGACGTCACTCAACCGCATCCACCACCTGCTCACCCAGCAGTCCACCCTCCCGGATATCGCCGATACGGGTGAACAGCCGCTGCTCCAGCCCTCCTTCAACCTGCGGGCCGTATGCTTTTCCTACTCACCGGCGCGACAGCCGGCACTCAGGACTGTCGATCTTGAACTCGGCCCCGGCATCCACGGCATCACCGGCCGTACCGGCAGCGGCAAGTCCTCGCTCTGCCGGATCCTCGCCCGTCTCTACCCCGTACCGGACGGCCAGCTGTTCTTTGGCGGCCGCGATGTCAACACCCTGCCCCTGGCCTATATCCGCTCGCATATCGCTTATGTGGGCCAGGAGCCTATTCTCTTCTCCGACACCATCGCCGCCAACATCGCCCTTGGCCGTCCCGAGGCCAGCGAGGAGGAAATCCGGGAGGCCGCAAGGAGCGCAGCCGTCCATGATGATATCACCAATCTGCCGGATGGCTATGCCACCCTGATCGGCGAGCGCGGCGTCAAACTCTCCGGAGGCCAGCGCCAGCGCCTTGCCCTGGCCAGGGCCCTGATCTGCGATCGTCCTGTTTTGATCATTGATGACGGCCTTTCGGCGGTCGATGTCGCCACAGAGCATGAGGTCTTTGCCGGACTCAGACGTCAATTTGTCGGCAAGACCGTGATTATCGTCTCAAACCGGATCAAGATGCTGTCGCTGACCGATCGGATCGTCATCTTCGAGGAAGGCCGGATTGTCAGTCAGGGCGGACACGATGAACTCCTTGCCGCCAACTCTCTGTACAGATCGATGTTTGCCAAACAGATGCAGGTTCCGGCCGGTGACGGGGTGGAGCCATGATGAATTTCGGTTACGAGGAAGAGGGCAAGGGCGGCTCATTGGGAGATGTGGGGATCTGGCGGCGGATTATCGCCTTCAGCGCCAGATACCGCCTGGCTCTGAGCGGAGCGATCATCCTGTCACTCTTTGTCACCGGCGGCACACTGGCCCTGCCGGCCCTGCTGCAGCACGGGATCGACAGGTATATCACGGCCAAGGGCATAGAAAACACTGTCCGCCTCTCCGGCCTGACCAGCACTGCGGTCTGGTACGGCCTTCTGGTCCTGCTGATCTTTGTCGCCACTTTTTTCCAGACCGTGGTCCTGGAGTGGCTTGGCCAGTCGATTATGCACCGGATCCGCCAAGATCTCTTCAATCATATTCTGCACCTCGATCTGCAGTTCTTCAACAGCCAGCCGACGGGTCGCCTGGTCACCCGACTGACCAACGATATCCAGAACATGTACGAGATGTTCACCTCGGTGATGGTCACCCTGTTCAACGAGCTGCTGCGCCTTGCCGGCATCCTCGTGCTGCTGTTCTTCATGAACGTCCAGCTCGCCCTGTTGATGACCATCTTCGTGCCCATTTCGGCCCTCATTACGGTCCTCTTTTCCCGGCTGGCCCGCGCCTGCTTCCGGGCGATCCGCAGCCAACTGGTCCGCCTCAACAGCTTTCTCCAAGAGGCCATCTCGGGTATCAGTATCATCCAGCTCTTTGGCAGGGAGGAGCGAAACCGCAGGGATTTCGAGGAACTGAGCCAGGGGTATCTGGAAAGGACCCTCAGCCAGATCCGGCTGTTCGGCACCTTCATGCCGATCACCGAATTCATGAGCAGCCTGGCAACTGCCTTGATCCTCTGGTACGGCGGAGGCGAGATCATCCGCTCCCGCCTGACACTGGGCGAACTCGTGGCCTTTATCTCGTATATGCGGCTGTTTTTCCAACCGCTGCGTGAGCTCTCGCAAAAGTATTCGATCGTCCAGTCGGCCATGGCCTCGGCTGAACGCATCTTCCAGCTGCTTGACACCAAAAGCCGCATCCTCCTGCCGGAGCATCCGGTTGAGAAGCCGGTCGTCCAGGGAGAGCTGCGCTTTGAGCGGGTGCGCTTCGGCTATGATCCGGAAATTCCGGTGCTGCACGACCTCTCGCTGACCCTGCGGCCGGGCCAGGCGGTGGCCTTGGTCGGCACCACCGGCTCGGGTAAGACCACCCTTGTCAACCTGCTGCTGAGATTCTATGAGCCTCAGGCCGGGACCATCACCATCGACGGCATCGATATAGCCCGTTTCGCCCTTGAGGACCTGCGCACGGTGGTTGGCGTGGTGCTGCAGGATGTTCTGATCCTGCAGGATTCACTGCTTGCCAATATCGTCATGAACAGCGGCAGGAACCGGCAGGATGTTGAGGAGATCCTCGGCAAGACCGGTATGACCCGGTTTGTGGCCAGGTTGCCGCAGGGGCTCGATACGATGATCGGGGAAGGAGGCCAGGAGTTATCCTCCGGGGAAAAACAGCTTCTCTCTTTCGCCAGGGTACTCTGCCGCAACCCGGCCATTCTCATCCTTGATGAGGCAACGGCCGCCATCGATACCGAGTCCGAAAACATCCTTGAGGAGGCCATCGCCGACAGCTTCAGGGGCCGGACCTCGCTCGTCATCGCCCACCGCCTCTCCACCATCCACCGGGCCGACCATATCATCGCCCTACAGCATGGCCGCATCGTCCAGCAGGGTAGCCACGAAGAACTCATGGCCCTCGGTGGCTACTATGCCGAAATGGTGGCATTGGATCGCAGGGACGGCGACAGCCTCTAATTCCCCGCTCCTATTTTACCCCGACAATCACCGAAGAATCATTGGCGGCTCGAAAGGCCAGCCGCTCAATCCGGCTCACACCGGCCTTTGCCAACATGCCACTGATCTCCTCTTCGGAGTATGATCTGCCGCGACCGTTGCCGATCAGCATATTGAGGGAGAAGAGCGCTGCGAATTCCGGGCTGTCCTTGCTGTTATCGAGGATGAAATCGTGGACCATGATTTGCCCGCCTTCCTCCAGCGCCGCCACCGTCTTGTTGATGATCGTCTGACACTGCTCCAGACTATTGCTGTGCAGGATGTGGGAGAGCCAGGCGGCATCGTAGGGACCACCGCTGATCGGATCAGAAGTGAAATCGCCGGGCAGAAAATCGATACGCCCCGTCAACCCGAATCTTTCCACTGTCGCACGGGCAAAGGGCTCGGTGGTCGGGCGGTCATAGATCACCGCCTGCAGCTCGGGATGGGCAAGGCAGAAGTGGATGGCATAGGTGCCGGGCCCGCCGCCGAGATCGAGGAGGCGTCTGCGACCTTCGAGCTGCAGCCGGCCTGCCAGAACCGGGGCCACGCCCATTGCCAGATTGAACATGCCCATAAGAAAGCTTTCCCGCTCGATCTCGGCCCCATACGACCGTCTTGCAACCGGCTCACCGCTCAGCACCGCTTGATCGAGTTGGGCCCAGCCATCGAGGATATGATGGTGATGGAGGATGATATGGCCCATATAGCCGGGCCTGTCGGCAACGAGGAGCTCCCGCGCCGCCCCCGTGTTGCTGTAGCCGCCCTCAGCTTTCATCAGAAGCCCCATGGCGGCCAGGGCGTCGAGCAAGAGCCCGGTTGCTCGCTCATCGGCCCCGATAGCGTCGGCCACCTCCTCTGCGCTGAGCAGCCCCTGATCGATTCGGCTGAAAAGGCCCAAGCGCACCCCCGCCTGCACGGCACACCCGCGCCAATAGGCGCTCGAAACGCTCAACAAGGTCCCTCTGTTCCAGTCTTTTTGCATCACTCGCCTCCTTGGAATACTGTCCACTCCTAGCCGGGCAAACTCCACCCTCATCTCAGCTGAGAATTCTCTTGCCATTGTCGCCCAATCCCTTCACACTAGAATCAGTATACAGAGAAATCGGGCGAAACAAAAGAAAGACGGAATCGGA
>JAUYSF010000109.1 GCA_030696435.1 Desulfoprunum sp.
GGCGTCGGTGTCGCCGTAGATGACACGGCAGGTGGCCCGATGGATATGGGCTGTCTTTGCTGTTTCCATGATTGCGGTCATCTCAGCCCGAGGAGTTTTTCAATGAGATATTCCCCCCGCTCCATTCTGTTATGGCGTGCCTGATCCAGGGCCAGGCAGTCTTTTTCGGAGAAGTTGCACATTGAGCCCTGGCCTGTTTCCCGCGAGTCGTAGAGCATGGTGGGGACTGGTTCGGAGGTATGGGTGCGCAGGGCCAGCGGGGTGAAATGGTCCATGGTGACAACTACCCGGAAATCCTGGTTATCGGCCCGCAGGCTCGCTATTATGGGGCGGACTATGCGGCCGTCGAAATCTTCGATGGCCTGGATTTTGTCGGCCAAAAGCCCCTGGTGGCCTGCCTCGTCCGGGGCCTCGACATGCACAAAGACGAAGTCCTCGGTCCTCAGGGCCTCGATGGCTGCCTGGGCCTTGCCTTCATAGTTGGTATCGATATAACCGGTGGCCCCGGGGACCTGCGGCACGGAAAGACCGGCGATAACCCCGAGGCCTTTGAGGAGATCGACGGCGCTGATCATGCTGCCGGTGATATTGAAGCGTTTCTGCAGGGTCGGGACACTCGGCATCCGACCTTCCCCCCAGAGCCAGACGGCGGTGGCGGGATTTTTGCCGTCTTCTAGCCGGCGACGATTGACGGGGTGGCTGGCGAGGGTCGTCTGGACCTGGGTCAGCAGTCTTTTCCAGCGGGCATCACCCAGATAGCGCTGCCAGTGTTCGGTGACATCCTTTTCGATAAAATCGTGGGGTGGCACGGTGGAAAAATCAGGATAATCACCCGTGACGACCACAAGATTTCTGTAACTGACGCCGGGGTGGAAGTGAAAAACTTCGTCTGCACAATCCTTCTCTAAGGCTGCAATAAGTTCATGGGCCTCAGGAGTTGTGATGTGACCGGCAGCAAAATCGCGCATGGTGGTGGAGCCGGTGTCGTGGTGTTCCAGAGTTACCAGATTACAGCGGAAAGCGGTTTCATCGTCCGCCAGTCGGATGCCCATGGCGGCGGCCTCCAAGGGGGCTCGGCCGGTGTAATACAATTCCGGGTTGTAGCCGAGAAGTGAGAGGTTCGCCACATCGCTACCGGGCGGGTAGCCTTTGGGCACGGTGTGATTAAGAAAGAATTCGCCCTTGCGGCAGAGGTCATCGATTGCGGGAATGTGAGCGGCTTCCAGCGGAGTGCGGTTGCCGAGCTCGGCAAGGGGATGGTCGCCCATGCCATCGCCGACCAGAATCAGGTATTTCATCGGTTTCTCGTGCGGCTATTTGTCGTCGACCAAGACCCGGATCTTGATGGTCGTATCGGTGCAGAAGGGCAGGGCATCAATCTCGCTGATCGCCTTTTCGACGGCTTCCTCTGAGGCAAGGTGCGATCTGAAGACGATATGCACCGGCTCGTCATCCTGTCGGCCTTTCTGCATGACGGATTGAATCGAAATGCCATATTTGCCGAAGATGCCCGCTATCGTCGAGAGGACACCGGGTTGATCGAGGGCTGTGACCCGGAAATAATACGGGCAGGTCAGCCGGCTCATCGGGGTGATCGTCGGTTCGCCGATGAACTGCGGCTGGTAGGACAGGGCCGGAACCCGGTTGATCGATCCTGCCAGGATATTCCTGCCGATATCCACCACATCTGCCGCCACCGCGCTGCCGGTCGGCATCATGCCGGCCCCCAGGCCATAGAGCAGGACGTCGCCCACGGTATCGCCGGTGAACTGGATGGCATTATAGGCGCCGTTGATATTGGCGAGCATATGGCTGATCGGCACCATGGTCGGATGGACCCGGGCCTCGACATGGTCGCCATGGTTGCGGCTGATAGCCAGCAGCTTGATGCGGTAGCCGAATTCACGGGCGAAATCGATATCGATTGGCCTGATCCCGCTGATCCCCTCGACTGTAATATCGTCGAGTTTTACATGCAGGCCGTAGGCGATTGTCATGAGTATCGCCAGCTTGTGGGCGGTATCAATACCTTCGACATCATAGGTCGGATCGGCCTCGGCAAAACCTTTCTGCTGGGCATCTTTTAAGACCTCGGCAAACGGGGTGCCGTGGTCGGTCATCTGGGTGAGGATATAGTTGGCAGTGCCGTTCATGATCCCCTGGATCGCCTCAATGCGGTTGGCAACCAGACCTTCCTTCAGCGATTTGATGACCGGGATGCCGCCACCGACGCTGGCCTCAAAACCTACCTCGACATTATTGGCGACAGCCGCGGCAAAAATCTCGCGCCCGTGGATGGAAAGCAGGGCCTTGTTAGCGGTGACCACGTGCTTGCCCTTGTTGATTGCTGCCAGGATAAATGATCTGGCGGGTTCGATGCCGCCGATGAGTTCGACGACGATATCAATGCTGGGATCATTGAAGATGTCGTTGGCATCAGCACTGAGAGTCACGGCTTGGAGGTGGTCCGGCAGTTTTTTGATATTGATGTCGGCGATCCTGGCAAGGACCATGGCGGCACCGGTCTTCTGGGTCAGTCGTTCCTGCTGCTCATAAAGAGTTTGCGCCAGACCGCTGCCTACAGTGCCGAAACCGATGATGCCGATGCGAATTTCTTTCATGATGCTCTTGGATAATGAATGGTAGGTACGTTTCTTTTTCGAGAAAAAGAGGCCGAACACAGTTTAGGGGAGAATGGGGCGTGGTTGATTAAGCATTTTCTTTTCGTGACAATCTGAGAAAAATACCCGCTTTCCGGCTGAAAGTCAAAACGTTAGAAAGATATTTTTCTGGCCTCGGAATTGAATTTGAGATATAGTTGCCACTTGCTCGATTTTGGGTCGGGACCATGATGACTGCGCCCTCGGAATCACTGCAGCACCTGCTGTGAGGCCGGTGTGCATTCTACTTTTGCGGTCTTGCATTGGCCCCGCTCAAAGGTTCTACCGCCTCTGATTGTTTCACTCGACGAGTATTTCGGGAAATATTTCTATCATGTAACGTGTAAAAAGGAGAACGACGATGGGTAAGAATATTCTGGTCTTCGGACCAAACGGCAGCGGTAAAGGTACTCAGGGCGCGATTGTCCAGAAGAAGTTCAATATCCCGCATATTGAGTCCGGTGCCATTTTCCGTGAGCATATTGTTGGCGGAACCGAACTGGGCAAAAAGGCTAAAGAGTATATTGACAAAGGTGATCTGGTTCCCGATGAGCTGACCATTCCGATGATGGTTGCCCGTTTGCTGAAAGAGGACTGCAAGAGTGGCTGGATACTTGACGGTTTTCCCCGTTCTAAGGATCAGGCTATCACCCTGGCAAAAACCCTGGTTGACAACGGCCTGGCGCTCGACTATGTCATCGAAATCATTCTTGATCGTCAGATTGCCAAGGAGCGGATCATGGGCCGCAGGCTCTGTGTTAATGACAACAATCATCCGAACCATATCGCTTTTGATGCCATAAAACCGGTCGAAAAAGACGGCAAATTAGTCTGCCGTGTCTGTGGTGGTGAGTTGAAGACCCGTGCCGATGATCAGGATGAAGAAGCGATCAGCAAACGTCACAATATCTATTATGACAACGTTACCGGCACTATGGCAGCGGTCAATTATTTCAAAGAGGTTAAAGGACCCAAGGTCATCTCTGTTGACGGTTCTACCTCAATAGGTGCGGTAACCGAAGCCATTATGAAAGAGCTGTAACAGACCCGGAGTGAAATCGCGACCTGTTGTAGATTTCACCGAGAGCTGAGCAAAGGGGCATACCTGATAGAGGGGATGCCCCTTTTTTGTCGGATATCTTTGCCGATTTGGAATCAGATTTTTGAAATAACGGAGCTATTGACGCATTGTCCGCATTGATTATGGAAGAACAAACGAAAAAACAGAAGCTGGGAAAGGTCTATCTGGTTGGTGCAGGTCCGGGGGACCCCGGCTTGATTACGGTGCGTGGTAAACAGTTGCTCGAAAGGGCTGAGGTCGTGGTTTATGACTATCTGGCCAGCACGAGACTGCTCAAACACATCCCGAAGGATGCCGAACTGGTTTATGCCGGCAAAAAGGGTGGTGTGCAGCATACCCACACTCAGGAAGAAATCAATCAGATGCTGGTGGATTTTGCCCTGCGCGGCAAAACCGTTATCCGTCTCAAGGGAGGGGATCCTTTTATCTTCGGGCGGGGAGGCGAAGAGGTCCAGGAACTGGCCGCCCAAGGTATTCCCTTTGAGGTCGTGCCAGGGGTGACGTCTGCCACAGCGGCTGCAACCTACGCCGGAATTCCGATCACCCATCGGGATTACACGGCCTCCGTAGCCTTTATCACCGGCCATGAAGATCCGACCAAGGAACAGACGAATATCGACTGGCCAAAGCTGGCAACGGGAGCTGGCACTCTGGTGATCTATATGGGGATCAAGAACCTGCCAATCATTGTCGGAAAGCTTCTCAAATACGGACGCGCCCCTCAAACTCCGGTTGCCATTGTCCGCTGGGCCTCGACTCCTGAACAGCAGTCGGTCGTCGGGACGCTTGAGACGATTGTCGATCGGGTTCGAGAAACGGGCATCAAACCCCCTTCGCTGATTATCGTTGGTGAAGTAGTCAAGCTGCGCGATACTATCGACTGGTTTGAAAAACGGCCGCTGTTCGGCAAAAGAATTATCGTCACCCGGACTCGGGAGCAGGCAAGTGATCTCGTGGCGGGTCTCGAAGAGTCGGGGGCCTACTGTCTTGAGTATTCCACCATTAATATCCAGCCGACGGATTCCTATGATATCCTTGACAGTGAGCTTGAGCGCCTCAATGAATATCACTGGATTATCTTTACCTCCCTGAATGGCGTGGAATATTTTTTCAACAGACTCCATGCCAGAGGCATGGACGCCCGCAATCTGAAAGGTCCTGGAATTGCCGTGGTAGGCAAGAGTACCGCGGAGCTCCTGCTGAAATATGGCATAAGGGCAGACCTTATACCTAGCACTTTTACAGGAGAAGGACTGGCGGAAAGCCTGCTCGATCAGGGCGTGGAGGGACGCAACATTCTTATTCCGCGGGCCGAACAGAGCCGGGAGATCCTCCCCGAGACTCTGCGCGGGGCAGGGGCCCGAGTGACCGTTGCCCCGGTCTACAAGAATGTCCAGCCTCAGGGACGAAAGGATGCCCTGCGGGCCGAATTGGAAACGGGCAAAGTTAATATGGTGACCTTTACCAGCTCTTCCACTGTGACAAATTTTCTGACCATGGTTGATGCGGCAAATCAGGAAGAGCTTGAAAGGCTGCTGGCCGGGGTGAAGATTGCCGCAATAGGACCGATTACGGCCAAGACGATTACCGATAATGGACTGAAGGTGGATGTGCAGCCTGAAACATTCACTATTCCAGAGATGATCCAGGCAATTCTTGACTTCTATGCGGAGAAAAAGGAATAAAGTATTTCAGGATGTATATGTCCATGGCGGGCCATGAGCCTGTCCGGGCTTTGCCTGCCGACTGATTCCAATACCAAATCAAGCGATAATTTTGTCGGCTACGCTGTGCAATACCTCGCCGCCGCACATGTATGTACTGTCTCGTCGCTGCTCGCTTGCCTTCGCGTCCTCATCTTGATGTGGAAATGGAATGAAATGGTATCTCAGGCTGGTGCCGTCATGTATCTCTTTCGGGAAACAGCTGACAGGAGCCACGAGATGGATGAGGCAGGGGCGTTGGAGGAAGAGAGCCAGGGTGGGCGTGGTCTCTTCTGCAGGCGGTGCGGCTATCGTATCACCGGTGAGGATAACCGTATCACGATCAATGGCTCCCACACCCACACCTTTTTCAACCCTACGGGGATTCTCTTTGAGTTGGCCTGCTTTAAAAATGCACCCGGCTGCTCTGTCCACGGCCAAGCCAGCGGGCATTTCAGCTGGTTTGCCGGGTATCAGTGGCGTATCGTCCTCTGCGGGCAATGCGCTACCCATCTCGGCTGGCGGTTTGAAAGTCTCGATGCGACCTTTTTCTGCCTCATCATCCCTCATCTGACAGATGGTCTGTGATGGCCTGTAATTCCAATTCCAAATAAAGCGTTAACTTTGTTGGCTGCACTCTGCGGCTTCTCGCCGCACGTGTATGTACTGTCTCGTCGCTGCTCGCTTGTCTTCGCGCTCTCATCTTGATGTGGAAATGGAATAATAGAGTTGAAGGCCGTTTCGCCTCAAGCCTTCCTGCAGAATTATTTCTCTTTGATCAGATCCAGAAGCTCCTCCGAGTTCATCTTGGCGCTTATATCACTACCTTGGAGCAGACTCCCGGCCAGATCGCGCTTTTCCTGATGGAGTCGCACGATCTTCTCCTCAATTGAATCTTTGCACACCAATCTATAGATAGTTACGGGCCGGGTCTGACCAATGCGGTGAGCACGATCAGAGGCCTGATCTTCAACGGCCGGGTTCCACCAGGGGTCCATATGGATTACGTAATCGGCCGCTGTCAGATTGAGTCCTAGCCCTCCCGCTTTGAGACTTATAAGAAAGATATCACCTTCTCCGGCCTGAAATGCCTCAACCCTGTCTTTTCTGAGTTTGGAGCTGGTGCTCCCATCGAGATATTGATAGGAGATACCCCGCTTATCGAGAAATTCGCGGATGATCTGGAGATGCCCGATAAACTGACTAAAGACCAGGACCTTGTGGCGACTCTCGATCAGCTCTTCCACAATCTCGGAGAAGACTCTGAGCTTTGAGCTGACGATCTTGCTGTGAGGGTCGAGCAGACGGGGGCTGCAGCAGGCCTGCCGCAGTTTCATTATCTCGGTGAGGATCTGCAGATGCCTGCCTTTTTTATCTTTATTGCTCTCCAGTATATCCAGGGCGTTTTGTCGCAGAGCCTCGTAGAAATGGGTTTCATATTCTGTCATTTCCACATTAAGGGTAATCTCGGTGCGGGATGGCAACTCTTCGAGAACCTCCGATTTGATACGTCTGAGGATGAAGGGACGGATCAATTTCTTCAGCTTCAATCGGGCTTCCCTGTCCTGATAACGTTCAATGGGCACGGCGAAGCGCTCATTGAAACTGGAGAGGGTGCCGAGAAGACCCGGATTGATAAAATGAAAGAGATTCCAGAGTTCCCCTAGATGATTTTCGATGGGCGTTCCGGTTGTAATCAGTTTGAATCGGGCCTTGAGAGACATTGCGGCCTTTGACCGTTTGGTAGCGGCATTTTTGATGGCCTGGGCTTCGTCGAGAATGATGGTTTGCCAAGGGACAGTGGCAAGAAGGTCCGTTTCCTGCTGTAACAGGGTATAGGTCGTGATCAGGAGATCAAACCGTCCGAGCTCTTTGATAGTTGTGGCCCGGTCTTTGCCGGTCAAGGTGACAATATTGATAGTCGGGGTAAAGCGGGTTACCTCTGTCTGCCAATTTGTTGAGACCGAGGTGGGAGCTACGACAAGCGACGGCCCATCTGCGGCATATCTGAGGATGATGGCAAGAGATTGCAGGGTCTTGCCAAGTCCCATATCATCAGCGAGACAGGCGCCGACTCCCAGGTGGGCCAGACGTGCCAGCCAGTGATACCCCTCTTTCTGATAGTCACGTAGCTCTGCCTGGAGGGTGGAAGGGAGCTCCGGTTGAAATTCCTGGGAGGAGCGGATCTTTTCCAGTTGCTTCTGCCATCCTGCATCGATGCTGGTGGCAGCCAGGCTGAACAATTCTTCAAGAGGGAGGGCAGCCAGGGGGTGGATCAAGAGCTCATCCCCATTGTCGCCAGTGAATCCGGCTGAATAGATGTTCAGATCTTCCAGCCTTTTTCTGAACTCCTGGGTGAGAGCAATAAACTGGCCGTTGGCAATTTCAACAAAGCGCCCCGTTGATGTCTTAATGGTCGAGAGCAGATCCTTGAGTTTGATGACACGGTCTTGGTCGAGCTTCAGATGACCGTCAATGGCCAGCCAGTTTTGTCGGTTGGTGCGTACCTTCAGGTTGAGATTCTCAAGGGTGGCCTGGTGGGTGATCGTCAGTTTTTCTCCCTCGGGCCATTCTATAACCAATCTGTCCCGTATCGACTGAAGTTCGAGTAGGGCCTGGAGGCAGTCATCGGGGTCTTGTAGGTGCCATTCTCTTTCAGTTTCTCGCTCAAGATCGATGGCGAGATCAAGTATCGGACAGAGTTCTTCAATATCACGGGCCTTTTCCTCTTCCAAGGCAAGATTCCTCCGAGTCTGCAGTCTCTTGCCCTGAACTTCCGTCATGATATTTTCAACACCCTGGCCCGGTTTGAGGTAATGGGCACCTGCTGGAAAGGGTTTGACGAACATCTCGAGACGAAAACCCGTACCGTAAGGAAGCAGATGCATATAAATAGTGGAATCGGCTTCAACAAACTCAATATTACTGTTTTTGTCTGCGGATCTGTCACCGGCAATGGCCGAGTGGACCGTCATAAATGATGAACTGTTGCCGATGAGTTTGAGGACATGCTCGCTGGCGGAAATCGGTACGGCAAGTCCATCCTTGCCGATCTGGCGGGCAATTTCTCGATGTTTGTCGTTGATAGAGATGATCTTTACCCGCGTTGGGGTCTCGTGAAATATCGAAAAATTATCCGATGTTATTGGCTGAGCAAAGCGAATGAGAAGGTCTGTGCCCTTTTCTTCGACCAGCAGTTCGGGTTCTCCTGCAATGAATTCAACAAGCGTCGCCGGTGAATCGGCCAGGAACAGCAGTGGATGACCAATCATCGCCTGTAGGGCTTTTTCCATATCAAAATGGTGGCTTAAACTGTTTGTTTCAATGTTGTGAACCTGTTTGATGGCCGCACATATTTTACGATCCTGAGGGCTGAGATAACTGAGTTTGGTTTGGTAAAGACGGGCCAGGGAGATCGGTCTTCCCTTGCTCCATTCCAAGGAAGGGCTGATTTTTTGCTCTCTTGGGCTGATGGCGATGGGCTGTACCGTCATATCGATCAGCCAAACCAGACGGATCTTCTGCTGGGAAGTGAGAGTTTCCTGTGACGTGGTTATATGGAGAAGAGCCTGGAGAGCCCTTTTCCACGGTTCTTCGGGCTCAAAGAGGGAAATGATACCGGTAATACCTGTTCTTTCGCGGAGGCTTAAAACGACGGACTGAAAAGAGGAGCCACCTTCCTGGGTTTTGGCGAGGATTTCAGCCGAAATAAGACTGAACAGGTGATAGTCGTATTGGAGGGCTTTTTCGTGCAGGTGGAGTAGCTCTGATTCGATTTCCGGCTGAATTGCGCTGTTCAACCAGTATTGGCAGAGGCCGGCAAAGAGCACGGTAAGGCTGTGAGTGCGAGCGCCTTCCGGCAGGGATATTTCAATCTGCTCGAGATTGCTGTTAAGGCGGGAATGGACAAGAGTTGCCAGGTAGTTATAGGCCTCATTTTCAGCTGCTGAGTGAAAGAGCGAAAGCGCGTTGGCTATCTGGGCTGCAATGGCATGGTAATCACCACTATCGCAGGCGTTGAGTCGGGCTAATATATACAAGAGTCCACATGGGCCGAAAAATGCCGCGCTGTTTCCAACATTGAGTTGCTGGAGAAAGTGGAGGTCCTGTTCAAATTGCTGCAGAGAATCTACAAAATTCCCCCGCAGAAAAGAAAGGGCGCCTTGGGCACCCGTTCCCTGGAAGGATTCAGGGCGCGAATGCAGGAGGTGCTCAGCACGGTCGATTTCACCCTGTAACAGATACTGGTTGAAGAGGAGGCGCTTGAAGGGCAGCTGCTCATCGTCGCTCAGATCCACGGAAGTTTGCTCTTTTTCAAGGAAATTGAGTATTTCTGGAAAAGGTGTAAGAGAAGCCTGACCGTATTGCAGCGCAATATTGAGGAGATAAAATCGAAACGATACTGGCAGGCTGGCAAACCAAAGGGCATCAAAGGGGGTATTTATGACCTGGACGACCGGGGGGGTGGTGGAGACAAGATCGCGGCATTGGCCGGAGATGAAGTCAGCTGCATCTTCAATGAGCTCGAAATTTTGCAGATAAATGCCAATGCGCATCTCTCTCATCGCACGCCAACAGCGGGTGGACCATTTCCCGTAGTAGTAGGAGGCCGGGGCTTCCTCTTGAATGATTCCAGCGTAGAGTGCGAGATTACCTTCTTGGAGGGCCTTTCTGGTGAGAATTTCAACCAACTCAGGAACACATCGACGATC
>JAUYSF010000111.1 GCA_030696435.1 Desulfoprunum sp.
GTGCCGGCCAACCCTACACCTTTCCCCTCATCATCAAAAAACTACTGCACTCGGCCATGGTCAATGCCTCCGACCAGGAGATTGTCTATCGCGGTGAGCAGCGCTATACCTATCGAGACCTAAATGAGCGGATCCATCGCCTGGCCGGTGGTCTGAGTGGCCTGGGGGCGAAGCCGGGGGAGGTCGTGGCGGTTTTTGACTATGACAGCCCGCGCTATCTCGAATGCTTCTTTGCCATCCCAATGATGGGCTCGGTCCTACAGACAGTCAACTGGCGTCTGTCCACCGATCAAATCGTCTATACCATCAATCATGCCGAGGCATCGATCATCATCATCAACAGTGATTTCCTGCCACTGTTTGAGGCGATTAAACCGGCTCTCAAGACCGTCAAGAAGTTCGTGGTGATTGTCGAAGGAGGGAGTCAGGCCAATACCAGATCCGGCTTTGACGGCGAATACGAATCCATGCTGAGAAATGCCCCGGCCGGCTATGATTTCCCGGACATGGATGAAAACACCAAGGCCACCACTTTCTATACCACCGGCACTACCGGTGACCCCAAAGGCGTCTATTTTTCCCATCGTCAGTTGGTGCTGCACACCATGTCGTTGGCTATCGCTGCGGGCAGTTACGATAATGCCGGCCGTTTCCGCTCAAGCGATGTCTACATGCCGCTGACCCCGATGTTCCATGTCCATGCCTGGGGAGTGCCCTATGTCGCTACCCTGCTCGGGACGAAACAGGTCTATCCCGGCCGCTACGAGCCGAAGAAGATCCTTGAGCTCATCAAAACCGAGAAGGTCACCTTCTCCCATTGTGTGCCGACGATCCTGCAGATGCTGATGACCGATCCGACCTGCAAAGAGGTGGATCTCTCCAAATGGAAGGTCATTATCGGCGGGGCAAAGCTCTCCAGGGGTCAGGCCAAGGCCGCAATGGACCTCGGGATCACGGTATTTACCGGTTACGGCATGTCTGAGACCTGTCCGATAATCAGCCTGTCCCTGCCCAAACCTCATATGATGGATTGGGATGATGAACGTAAACTTGATGTCATCACCAAGACCGGCATTCCGATCCCACTGGTGGAATTCGAGGTGGTGGACGAAGAGGATCGACCCAAACCGCATGACGGTAAGACCACCGGCGAGGTGGTATTTCGGGCACCTTGGCTGACCGAGGGCTATTACAAGGCAGAGGATAAGACGAAGGAGCTGTGGCGCAACGGCTATCTCCATTCCGGCGATGTCGGCCATATCGACGCCGAAGGCTATCTGCAGATCACCGACCGGATCAAGGACGTGATCAAGAGTGGTGGCGAATGGGTCTGTTCGCTCGATCTCGAAAATATTCTCAGTCAGCATGAGGCGGTACTGGAGTCGGCGGCTATAGGCGTACCGGATGCCAAATGGGGTGAACGACCGGTAATGCTGGTCGTACTCAAGGAGATGTTCAGAGGTCAAGTAACAGAAGACGATCTGAAGGCCTTTATGAAAAAGGCTGTGGACGAGGGGCGTCTCCCCCGCTATGGTTTTCCAGACAAGATCACCCTGCTGGACGCCTTGCCTAAGACCAGCGTCGGAAAGCTCAATAAGAAACAGATGCGCTTGGATTTTTCCTACGATATTGAGGGGTAAACCTCAAGACAGTCACTCTCTCGGGCGAAGTGGCGCGCAAGTTCTCGCCACTTTCGTCCGAGGGTGGGAAGAAAGGGCTTGGGGCGTTCAGTTGCCCCTTCCCTTGGAGAGCATTTCGGTTATTCGTACCCGGTAATCAACGATGTCCTGGCGCAAGGAGGAAAGGCTGGCGATCTTTTCATCCACCCTGGAAATGTGTTGGTCGAGGATCTCTATCAGTTTTGGCGTAATGAGATCAAAATTCTGGGAATTGATGTCGAAGATCTCGGACAGTTCCTGGATCTCTTTAAGGGAAATGCCCATATCTTTCAGTTTAAGGATGAATTTGAGGCGCAGGACTTCGTCTCTGTTATAGGTCCGGGTGCTGCCTCCCAGCCGTTTTGACTTGCCCATGAGGCCGATTTCTTCATAATAGCGGATGGTCCGGGTGGTGATGGCGAGTTTTTTTGCGAGTGCACCAATCTGGACTGGCGCTGTGTTTGTCTCGGTCATGGCAATATCCTTTAAGGTATGCGAAATCCGTCACGCTCTCCTGCTGGTAGATTTGAAGGAACAAGACCTTCGTCGATCCGTCAGCTGGCCCAGGAGTGACGTATATAGTCTGGCGAGGCAGGGTGATATTCACCTTTACGTAATGTTGTAAAATATAATAGCATGTATTTCGGCATTCTGTCAAATGAAAATAAATTAAAAATAGTGCCTTTATTTCGATATTTATGCAGTAACAAGGAAGGGCTGGAGGAATTATCTTGACCCTTACGTAAACATTAGATATATAGAGAAAAGACAGTCTGGAATGAGCGAGATGATTCTGGGAATTTTTCAGAGGAAAGACTTATGAACTTTGAACTGACAGAAGAGCAACGACTGATCCGTGACATGGTCCGTAGTTTCGCGGAAAAAGAAGTGGCGCCATCGGCCAGGGAGCGGGATGAGCATGAGCGTTTTGACCGGGATCTGATGTTCGGCAGTCTGGCCGAGCTTGGCCTGACGGGTATCGTCTTTCCCGAGGAGTATGGCGGGGCGGGGGCGGATTACATCAGCTATGCGATCGCGGTCGAGGAGTTGTCGCGGGTCTGTGCCTCAACCGGAGTAACCCTGTCGGCCCACCTCTCGCTTTGTGCCAACCCTATCTATCTCTTCGGCAGTGAAGAACAGAAACAGAAATTTCTCGTCCCCCTGGCCACCGGTGAAAAAATGGGAGCCTTTGGTCTGACCGAACCCTCGGCAGGCTCCGATGCCGGCGGCACCCGAACGACGGCGGTGCGTGACGGTGATGAGTGGGTTGTCAACGGTTCGAAGATATTCATCACCAATGCCGGCGAGGCGGATACCTATATAGTCTTTGCCCGCACCGATAAAGAGGCACAAAAACATCATGGCATTAGCGCTTTTATAATCGAAAAGGGGACATCCGGCTTTTCCTTTGGTAAAAAGGAAGAAAAGATGGGGATTCGTTCCTCGCCGACCATGGAGCTGATTTTTGAGAACTGCCGTATCCCGGCAGCCAATCTGCTCGGCAGTGAAGGCCATGGTTTTGCGGTGGCTATGAAGACCCTGGATGGCGGCCGTATCGGCATCGCCTCCCAGGCCTTGGGCATTGCCCAGGGGGCTCTTGATGTGGCGGTGAAATACGCCAGAGAGCGGGTCCAGTTCGGCTCGGCGATTGCCCGGTTCCAGGGTGTGCAGTTTCAGCTTGCCGATATGGCCACCCAGACCGAGGCCGCCCG
>JAUYSF010000182.1 GCA_030696435.1 Desulfoprunum sp.
TAAGAAGTAGGGTGGCGGCGGCGATTTTGTCTTTACTGAAATTAATCGCCAGCCTGCTGATTCTTTCAGTAAATAATTGATGGATAGTGCAGTGTACCTTGAACTGAGGATGTGTTTTGAACAGTTTCTCCTCCGTCCTGAAATGCTTTTCAGTATAGGTAAGCACTGTATGCAGTATCTTGTCGAGCACCTCGTCCTGTTGCTGGGTATTGACGGCAACAATCAGTTCATTGACCAAGGCAAATAGCTGTTGGTGCTGATCATCGATGATGCGAACTCCCACGCTGAACGTGTCGTGCCAATGCATAAGTTCCACGGTTTTTCCTCGTTTTAGTCCAGTACAATCTTTATGAATTTATGCCATAGCGACATCGCTTCCGTCCATTGTGAACCGTATTCTATGTCTACGAAGCGGCTCAATTTGACAGATGGTAAGAGCCCAAAAATAGTATCCCGTGGCAGCCGATTATCTCTGAGTTGCTCTTTCATTTCAAAATGTATGCCAGAGACATGTTTTAAAAAACCTTGTTAAAAGAGCAAGACGGAAATAAGACAGACTGCCTCCAGTCTCATATTGAGATCAAACGTCGCATTCTGAGAATGCAATCAGGGGGGGCGCAGGTTTGACAAACAGCAGAGGGCCATATAGGATTTATTTAGGAGCCGTTAGAGTTAGGAGCAGCCCAACGCGGTAGATGATTCGCGAGAATCTGACTGATCAGTGCAGCTATATCGGGAAGAATTTCCGGACATACCCGCACTGAGAGGTCGTAACCCCACAAACTGTGAGGAAGACACGATATGAGCGATATTCCTTTTCTTCGTTATACCGTGTGGAGCTGTTTAGCCTGGGTTTTAGCGACGGGCTACCCTGCACCGGTCGCAGCAAGTTCCGCGTATGGTACGACGACGGAGGCAGCAAAAAACGGCAATCCGGGAAGATTGACCCTGGATGAAATGCGACAACAGGTGTCAGCGGCAAGTGCTAATACGCCGCCGTGGAACGGCCCGCAAAAGGGTCCGGCGGCGGCGACCGGTAAAACAATTGCCATCATCAGTGAAGACCTGCGCAACGGCGGCATTCTCGGAGTCGCGCAAGGGATTCAGGAGGCCGCAAAAGTTCTGGGCTGGCAGGTCAAGGTGTTCGATGCCTGCGGCACCCCCGAAGGACGGGCCAAGGCGGCAGCCGCAGCCTTGGCCGCCGATCCCGATGGCGTGATCCTTAATGGTGCCGATGCCAAGGTCATGCACTCCAAGGTGATGCCTTTTGCCAAGCGGGCCATTCCGATTGTCGGCTGGCATGTGGGCCCGGTGGCCGGTCCTATGACGAATGGCCCGGTAGCGATGAACGTCTCGACCGATCCGCTGGAAGTGGCACGAATTACCGCCATGGCCGCGATCATCGCCGCTGAAGGACGGGCCGGAGTAGTCATCTTCACCGACTCCAATTTCCAGATCGCCATGGCCAAAGCCAACGCCATGGCCGAAGTGATCCGATCCTGTGCAGAATGTACCCTGCTTGAAATACGTGACGTAGCGATTTCGAAGAGCGCCCAAACCATGCCTGCGGTCAGCCGGGAACTGCTTTCCCGGTACGGTAAGCGGTGGACCTATGGCCTGGCCATCAACGATATTTATTTCGACTATGCAGTACCGGAGTTCATCCTGGCCGGCCCCGCGGCGCAGCATATCAGCTTTCTTTCTGCGGGCGACGGCAGTAGTGCCGCTTTTCTCCGCATCCAGACCGGAACGTTCCAGACCTGCACGGTGGCCGAGCCGCTCAATGTTCACGGCTGGCAGCTTGTCGATGAGTTGAACCGGCTGCTGAACAAGCAACCGGTCAGCGGCTATGTCGTGCCGGTGCATCTGGTGACGCCTGAAAACATCGGACACGACGGCGGGCCGCGCTTCCGCTATGACCCGGACAATGGCTACCGGGATGTCTATCGCCGCATCTGGGGCCGGTAAAAGGAGCCTTCTTTATGTCTGTCGCTCGCCTGCGCCGATTGTTCGTGCCGCGATCTCTGCGCGGAAAATTTTCCCTCGCCCTGTCGGCAATGGCGCTCCTGATCGTGGTCGGCGGTATCGCAGCCGTCCAGGCTTTGCACGTATCCGCTGATGCCAGCCGCAACTTGGCCGAAGAGCATCTGGAGTGCATGCAGGACGCCCAGAACCTGCTGCAGCGCACCTTGCTGATCGAGCGTCAATCCCGCCACCTGCAAACAGCCGGGTCTCTCGACGTTCTACAGGGCAGCTATGCCGAGATCATCACCCTGCTGGATTCATTTGATATTCTGGCGGCACACCTCAGTCAAGCCAACAGTGATGTCGCGGTGCTGGATCTGCACCAGGCAAGCCAGCTCTTTCGCAATACGGTCCATGTCGTCGCCCGCCTGCGCAACGAAGATCTTAGCCCCAATGCTGCCAACCAATTGTCGAGCGAACAACAGCAAACGCTGCACCATTTCGAAGGCGAACAGAAACATCAGGTTGAAGCACTGGCGGCGGCGGCCGAGGATCTTTCCGGTCACATTACCGCCGATTATCGGGAGGCGGTTCTCCAGCTGGCGAGCGCGACCCGGCATCGCCAGCAACTCGTGCTGACCTTGCTGGTCGGCAACCTGTTGCTGGCCTGGCTGATCTCCCGGTATTTTCGCAACCACGCCGTAAACCGTCTCCAGCAGGTCAGTCATTACCTCCGTTTGGGGGAGCCGGGCGAAGACCGCATTCTGATTCCGGTGCAGGGCGACGACGAAATCGGGGAAATGGCCAGGGCCGTCGAGCAGTTTCTGGAAGACCGTCAGCGGTTGGTGGAAACCCAGAGTAACCTGCAGCAGAGTGAGGAAATGATGCGCGCGATAACCAATGCCGTGCAGAGCGCCGTGCTGCTCATCGACGAGGAGGACCGCATTCGTTTCGCCAATCCGGCTGTCGAAAAGCTCTTCGGGTATAGCCAGGAGGAGTTGGGCGGATGCAAGGTGCATGAAACGCTTATCCCGGAGTCCCTGCAGCAACGTGCCCGAGACGGACTTGCGGCCTTCGCGCAGATCGGTGGTCTGGTGCTGGAAAATCCACAGGAACTCATTGCCCGGCGCAAGGATGGCAGTGAGGTGTTCATCGAACTCTACGTGGGGCGGGTGCGCAGGGAAGACCATTGGTGGGCGGTGGGGGCCGCCATCGATATTTCATTGCACAAGTCCCGGGAACAGCTGCTCGCCAGTCTGGCCGAAACCGACCAGCTCACCGGCATCGGGAACCGGCGCAGTTTTCTACGGCTGGCCGAGGCGGAGCTTAAACGTTGTCACCATGCGGGGCTTCCGCTGTTTTTTCTGATGTTTGACCTGGACCATTTCAAGGCGGTCAACGACCGTTACGGTCATGCGGCCGGGGACGAGATCCTGCGTAAATTCGCAGCCATCTGCACCGGCAACCTGCGGGACACCGACCTGTTCGGCCGTATTGGCGGCGAGGAATTCGCGGCGGTGATGACAGGCAAGGGGCTACAGAATGTGTTGGGGGTGGCCGAGCGTATTCGTATGGCCTTTATTGGTGTCACGATTCCAGTCGGCGAACAGAGTCTGGAAATCGACACCAGCGTCAGCATTGGCCTGGTTCGTGTTGATCCTGCGCAAGATACCGTGGAGAGCGGATTGAAAAAAGCCGATGCGGCCCTCTACCTGGCGAAAACACAGGGACGGAACCGGGTCGTCACGAGAGATTATGAAGAAGGTGAATAAGCGGCAAGGGTGCGCTGTGCGCACAGCGCACCCTACGTAAAAATACGTGCATCTTGAATGCAAATGCGAATGAGAAGACCAACTCAACGCCCTCTTTTATTCATCACACTCCTGCTCCTCGACCTTGACTGATGCCCAAAACGATCACCAATCAGACTTTGAAACTGCCGACAATCGTTTTCAGTTCAGTGGCCATGTGCTGCAGATCCTCGGAACTGGTCTGCACCTGCCTGCTGCTCTGGGTAATCCCGGTGGCGGCAAGATTGACTTTGGCAATATCGTGCGTA
>JAUYSF010000238.1 GCA_030696435.1 Desulfoprunum sp.
TTTGGTTCGTTTGGCTGGAGTGGTGAAGCGGCCGAGCGGATTTTCAATACCATGAAAATCATATACGGTATGGATATGGTCAGCTCACCGCTGATGTTGAAATTTAGTTCGATTGATGGAGGAACCAAGGTAGCCCAGGCCTATGGCAAGGAACTGGCTGGCAAGGCTGCATAAGGGATACTGACCGACTTCATGGTGGGGCCGATCTGCCTTTGGCGTTGACTGGTAATGGAGAGAAAACAGAGTCACAAAAATATTTAACGAGTTTATTTATGAATACATACAGTTATACATTCAAGCCGCTGCATCACCTCTTGAGGGCTTGCGACACAACTAAAAACAATCGGAGCCACCTCTGACCACTGCTGAGCTTCTAGGCCACCATATTTAAAAACAGTCGGGATACGTAAGGTGTACCTGGATTATCCGTAAGGGCTTATATTGTTGAAAATACACGTTATATTAATCAGTTATATAAAAAATATACTTTTATCGAGAAAGTCACCAGTCAATAGATATATTTTTAATATTCTAGATTCAATTCTGAGTTCAATTGTAATAATTGGATTCGTAGTTTTAATATTTTCTGTAATTTTTCAATTATGCAAAGCATTGTGGAATACTTATCTTTATACAAATATTGGACAAAATTATTCAGTTCTGAACCCCGAGAGTGTACAAATTGTTTCTGATATTTTTAGTCCTCAAGTCGGTATTCTTTCATTAACAATCACGTTTTATTCATTCACTGTTTGTTCTTGCGTTGGTGTTATTTTTCAATTTTTCCACATTATACGAAATGCATATTCTCCAAGAAGTATTATTGAGCAATTACTTATATTTGGATTGTCGATTTCCTTTGTTGTGGCTTTTTTGCTTTACCAACTACACATTGCGCCATCCATTATTGTAGGGTTCGTTTGGGCTGTATTTCCGACTCTGAGTCTATTTGCTAATTGCTTCCGACTATCCGAATGCCTAATACCAGAAATTGGAGAAATATTATTTGCTATTGTTTCTCAGTCAAAAAAAATTATCAAGCATTGGCCGGAAGTTAGAAATAGAATTTTGAAAAAACTCTATAGAACAACAGATAGCAAGACTCAGTAATTACAAATGTAACAGGTCAGGCTTGCCTTTGGCGTTGCCTGGTAATGGCGGAAAAAGGAGCAACTATGATTGGTCTGTGGCGCTCATTTATGTATGGTTTGATCGCAATTATTTCTTTGATTATTGTTGCCATCGGACCTGCTGCTGCGGGAGAAATCGGTAAGCATAATGATCTTGCCAGTTGGCAAACCTATGCAAATACAGACGCCAATTTCACATTTAGGTATCCAAAGGATTGGGAAATCGCAGATGATGATTTCTATGAAACTGCCGGCGGTGCCATAGCAAATCAAAGGTCGGTTACATTACAAACGATCGGCGGAGATAAAGATTCAGATAATTGGATTAGGATTAATCAGCGCCAATTCGATGACAGCGATGGTATTTGTAAAGAGGTTGGTGAAGAGAAAATCTGCACCTATAGCACTGATCCGGATGTATTAGATATTTTAAATAAAATTGTATCCAGCTTTATACTGAAGTAACCTCAAGAAGGGACCGCCCTGAATGGGGCTATTATTATTCTCCTAAGGAGCACCGCATGAATATTGCTCGTTTACTGTCCAAGACCATGCCCACGGTTTTGGCCGTGCTGGTTGTCTGTCTTTTCATAAGCCCGATGGTCCGGGCCAAAGAGATGAAATCCATCAATTTTGCTCCGGGGGCCAACAGCGCCAGTGTTAAGGGCGAGATCCAGGGCATGGATCGTGACACCTACCCGATAACCGCAAAGGCTGGCCAGACAATGAGCGTTTCTGTTAAGAATAAGCTGAAGCTGGTTCTTTTCCACATTCAAATGCCGGGCACAGAGGTAAAGTACCTGCCTAAGGCGGGGGAGGAAGACGACGCCACCGAGTGGAAAGGCGTCTTGCCCGTCAGCGGCACCTACACCATCATTGTGGGTGCAATGAGAGGGGACGATTCCACGTATACGCTGGACGTACAGATAACCAAATGACCGACACGAAACTGGCGCGCGTGGGGAAGAGGGACGCGGTAGGCGCGGCCCCTTTCATAGTGGAGCCGAGAGAGAAGATTTTATGAACAGACTTTTGCAACCTGGTTTGATTCTAGTTTTGGTTCTGGTACTGGCAGGTGCGGTGGGGGCCGCAGGTCCAACCAAAGACGAATGCGCTCTGGCTGGCATCAAAAGCCCCGAGCAACTCACCGCATTTGTCAAAAACTTGCAGAAAGTTATAAAGAACGGTGACAAGGCCGCTGTGGCCGCCATGGTCAATTACCCCATCGAGGTGGAGTTGAACGGGGCTTCGGTCAGCATCGAGGAGAAGACCGCTTTCATCCAGAACTACGAAGCTATCTTGACAAAAGAAGTTCAGACCTCGGTGCTGGAGGCGAATGTGGACGATATTTTCGTGAATCGTAGAGGGGCCTATCTTGATTTCTTGGAAATGACAGTCGAGGGAGATGAATTGGGCATCAAAGCCATCAACAAATAGCGCTGCGCCTTCATGCCTCAATTTTAACAAAGCAATGGACCAGATAAACCGGTGATTTCAACGTAACCGGACACTGCTGTATCCGACCAGAACGCCTGGCCTGAATGAATGGGTTCGTCACCCGCCATCCCTCATCCTCATTACTACTCTGCCACGACAATTTTCATGACATTGGCGCCGCCATGGACCCCCGGGTGATCCCCTTTGGTCAGGATTACATAGTCGCCGCGTTGCACCAGGCCACGATCAATAAGCAGGGCGATGGCCATGGCCTGGATATCGCCCGCATCGCTGGCATCGATCTCTACGGCAATGGGAAAAACGTTGCGAAAAAGGGTCATTCTGCCTAAGGCAATCGGTTGATTGCTCAGGCCGTATATCGGCGTGGCCGTCCGGATTCGAGACATCCACAGGGGCGTAGTGCCCGAAGCAGTGATTGCGGCGATGGCCTTGATATTCATATGATTGGCGGCATACATGGCGGTCATGGCAATCACCTCATCGACCCGCTCAAAGGAGTGATTGATGCGGTGGCCGGACCGGCACATCGCCGGTTGCTTTTCCACCGCCATGCACACCCGATGCACGGCGGTCACCACTGCTGCCGGATATTCTCCCACCGCAGTCTCTGCCGAAAGCATCACCGCATCGGTGCCGTCCAAAACAGCATTGGCAACATCGGAGACCTCCGCCCGGGTGGGAACGGTGCTGTGGATCATCGACTCCATCATCTGGGTGGCGGTGATAACCGGTTTGTTCAGTTCACCGGCCAGACGAATAATCTGTTTCTGGATGGCAGGCACCTCGGCATCACCGATTTCCACCGCCAAATCTCCCCGGGCCACCATCACCCCGTCTGCGGCTTCGATAATCTCGTGAATATTCACTACCGCTTCTGCCCGCTCGATCTTGGCGATAATTCCTGCCGTGCCACCGGCTTCGGCCAGCAACCTCCGGGCCTCAAGGATGTCATCGGCACCGCGGGGAAAGGAGATGGCCACATAATCGACCTGCAGCGCCGCAGCATCCTGTATATCCTGGCGATCCTTGGCGGTTAAGGCCCGGGCCGAAAGTCCGCCGCCCTTGAGATTTATGCCCTTGTTGTCGGAGAGCCTGCCGCCGACCAGCACCTCAGTCTCAATCCTTGCGCCGCTTACCTTTTTGACCTGCAGTGCAATCCGGCCGTCATCCAGCAGGAGGATATTGCCGGCCAGGACGTCCCTTGCCAAATCGGGGTATTCCGAGCCGACCTCCAGCGAAGTTCCGGCCGATAACGGAATTTCCGTATCAATGGCAAAGCAGCTACCCGCATCGAGCAACACACTGCCCTCGGCAAATTTTGCGATTCTGATTTTCGGCCCTTGAAGATCGACCAGGATGCCGACTTGCCGTCCAAGTCGCACTGCACATGCGCGTACAGCTTCAATGCGCCGGCGATGCAACGCAACATTGCCGTGGGAGAAATTGACCCGGACCACATCCACCCCGGCCTGCACCATCATATCGAGGGTTTCCGGGCTATCTGTAGCTGGACCTAAGGTTGCCACGATTTTTGTTCGTCTGATCATATGCCCTTATCCTGTAAACAGAACGCCAAGGGTAACTTGCCGCGCAGCGCCGCCGAGCTTCTCGCGGTCAAGTGACCCTTTTGTTAGCGCTTTTTTATATTCAGTTTTTGCGCTTTCAGCGCAATGCCTCTAAAGCAGCACCTATTTGAGGGGCCCGCTGAATGAAATCTTCTAATATCTTACATTTATACATGCTGCAAGCGGCACAATGTGGAGTATTTTTTTCTATATTGCATTTTCTTATTTCGCATATTTTTTCTGTGAAAAAAAACTTAATCCCTTCAGCTTTGCAACCCGTACAATTGATTTGTTCTGGTTTAATATCAGTGCTGTACTGAGCAGACCATTTTGCAGCTACTTCAGCCCGTTTCAAGTCGTCATTTTCTCGCGTAGCTATAAACCCTTCACATTTTGAGCAATCCATTCCACAATGAGCTATCATTACTTGCAACTCCTTTCTTGTGATAGTTTCCTGTAACTGTTCAGTTTGTTGTCATTGAATCCATCGCTATCGCTATCGCTATCGCTATCGCTATCGCTATCGCTATCGCTATCGAAATCGGATTGAGTCTTCCGCTGCAGTGAATTCTGAGTCGCAGTTGCACTTTCCCTGAAACTGCTATGATTTTTGCGAACTCGATTCGATTTCGATCCCGATTTCGATAGCGATTTAATTCGCTGAATAGTTACGATTTGGAATTGTAAATAACAGAACCGAACCTACAACAATTGCTTGCCGATCATCGCCGCCAACTCCACCATCCGCGTGGAGTACCCGGTTTCATTGTCATACCATGCCAGCACCTTGACCATATTGCCAACCACCTGGGTCATCGGACCATCGACCACTGAACTGAGCGGGCAACCATTGAAGTCCGTGGAGACCAGCGGCAGCTCGCTGAATCCCATAATACCTCTCAAGTCGCCAAAAGAAGCCTCTTTGAGGGCTGCATTGACCTCGGACGGCGTTACCGTTCTCCCCAGGGCCGCGACGAAATCCACCAGGGAGACATTGGGAGTAGGCACCCGAATGGCCAGACCGTTCAGCTTGCCGGCGAGTTCCGGCAGCACCAGCGCCACGGCTTGGGCTGCGCCGGTACTGGTAGGGATCATCGAGAGGGCGGCAGCCCTGGCGCGGCGCAGGTCCTTATGGGGAAAATCGAGCAGTCGCTGATCTCCGGTGTAGGAATGAATGGTGGTCATCAGACCGGTTTGAATGCTGAAATTTTCATCCAGCACCTTGGCTACCGGTGCCAGACAATTGGTGGTGCAGGAAGCATTGGAGATTATATCGTGTTTCCGGGGATCATACTGGCTGTGATTGACACCCATGACAATGGTGGCATCCACATCGCCGGACGGAGCCGAGACAATCACCTTGCGGGCACCCGCAGCGAGGTGTTTGGCCGCGCTCTGTCGCTTGCTGAACAGCCCGGTACATTCGGCGACGATATCGACACCTTGTGACCGCCAGGGCAATTCCGCCGGATATTTTATACCGGTGACCGAAATGCGTTTGCCGCACACCTCTATCGCCCCTTCGTGCGCGGTAACCTCTACTTTCAGACGACCATGCACCGAGTCGAATTGCAGCAGGTGGGCGATGGTGGCCGGATCCATAAGATCGTTTATGGCGACGACCTCCACCTCGCACTGGTTGAGTGCCGCCCTGAGAAAGAGGCGGCCTATTCTGCCGAATCCATTGATCGCAATTTTATAACTCATATCACACTCCTTTGACATATTCCGTCATGAAATTGAGGATCAGGTGGGTAGAAATCGCTCCCGGATCCGGATGGCCGAGGGATCGTTCACCAAGCGACTTGGCCCGCCCCATGGTGGCCACCATCTCCTTGGTTTTTTCCATGCCGAGTCTGGCCGCTTCAGTCGCGACCGACAGGGCTTCTCCCAGATGCAACGACAGGCAGGCTTTGGACGCTGTTGCGGCCGGTTCAAGGGCATCCACCATGGTTTTATCGCCGGGCTTTGATTTTCCACGCACCTTTACCGCGTCCAGGCCACTTTCAAGCATCGTGCTGAGGGCGGTGGCGGTAAAGGTTGTCTGGCCGGTGAGCGACTTGGCGGCGCCCTGATAGAGCGTCCCGAATATCGCCCCGGAGGCCCCGCCGATGGACATCATCAGGGCGAAGCCGACCGTCTTGCATATCTCGTCAAGAGAGGTGAATTCATCGCCGTTCAGCTTTTCCCTGACCGCGGTAAAACCCTTGGCCATGCCGATGCCATGATCCCCGTCACCGATCACCATGTCCGCTTCAGTGAGCAGTTCCTTGCTGGCAATCATCTGCTCGGCAACATACATGAACATTTCTTTGGTTTCCTGAAGGCTCAGTTCCATTTTCTTCATAATTATCTCCTTGTCAGTGCCGGAGAGGTCACCGGCACATCGTAATATTTTTTCAGCTCGGCATCGAGTTTCATGAGGCTGATGGAAAAGCCCGCCATCTCAAGAGATGTACAATAATTGCCAACCAGCGTATCATGGACTCCGATACCTTTTTCCTCAAGAATCATCCGAATCCGGCGATTGACGATAAAAAGCTCCATCAGGGTTGTGGCCCCCAGATTGTTTACCAGCAGACATACCTCGTCGCCCCTTTGGAAAGGGAGATCGGCAAGGATTATGGCCATCATCTCGGTTACCAGTTGGTCGGCGGGGATGAGCTTTCGCCGCGCAACCCCCGGTTCTCCATGGATTCCCATGCCGATTTCAATCTCATCATCACCCAGCTCAAAGGTCGGGGCGCCGTTTTCGGGAATCGATCCGGCCGAGATAGCCACGCCCATCGAGCGAATATTATCACGGGCCTTGATCGTCACCCGTTCTATCTCGTCAAAATCGCCGAGCATCGCGGAGGCGGCCCCCGCCACCTTGATGGCAAAAACATAGCCGGCAATACCACGCCGATCGGTTATCCGACTGGCCGGGGCAGAAGCAACGTCGTCCATGATCTGCACCGACCTGACGGCAATGCCTTCCGCTTCGGCCATCTCCGAGCCGATCTCGAAGTTGAGGTTGTCGCCGGCATAGTTCAGTACCAGGTTCAAGACCCCGGCGCCATTATTCACCGCCTTGATGGTCTCAAGGATGATATCCGGGGTGGGCGAGGCAAAAACGTTGCCGCAGGCGGCACCGTCGGCCAGATTTTCACCAATAAATCCCGCGGCCACCGGCTCATGGCCACTGCCGCCGCCAATGACGATGCCCACCTTGTTCGGGGTCGGCCGGGTTTTGACTACCACATTCTTGCCGGGAATTTTCTTCAGTGTGCCATGGCTGGCAGCGATGAGGCCGTCAATGGCCTCGGGCACAACATTTTGCGGATCATTGATTATTTTTTTAATTGTCTTCACAGAATTTCCTCCATACTCCATCTATCTTGGATACTTGGATACTTGGATACACAGTCACAGTCACAGTTCACATCAGCTGATTCTTTCCCCGGTCCGATCGAAATAAAGGACCTTCTCCGGTATCGTCGAAACAAAAACCCGCTGTCCGGCGGAGAAAGACTTGCCGGGCGGGGCTAAAGCCGCCATCTCGCAGTTATCAATGGAAAGGCGCATGACGGTTTCGGCCCCGAGATGTTCGACTCCCCGGATGGTTGTCGGCAGACCTGTATCGCCGATGATAAGGTTCTCCGGACGAATCCCGAGACTCTCTGTCCCCCGGGGAACGGAGTTGAAGCCCAGAGACCCGACCGGCAGAAGGTTGATCGACGGCGAACCGAGCCGGGCAGCGACATAGGTATTCATCGGCTTTTTATAGATTTCCGCCGGGGTGCCGACCTGGAGCAGGCGGCCTTCTGAAAGGACCCCGATGCGGTCGGCAAGGGTCATGGCCTCCACTTGGTCATGGGTGACGTAGCAGATGGTGGCATGCAGATCGATCTGAATACGTTTGAGCTCCACCCGCAGTTCGTCACGTAGCTTGGCATCAAGAGAACTGAGCGGTTCATCCATCAAAAAGGCCGCCGGCTGCCGGACGAGGGCCCGGCCGATGGAAACCCGCTGCATCTCGCCGCCGGACAGTTTTGTGCCCTTGTTCTTCAACTTATGCTCAATTTTCAGGAGTTCGGCGATATGATGCACCTTTTCTCTGATCTGTTCTTCAGGCAATCGCCGCAGCGGTGAACGGAGCGGAAAGGCCAAATTGTCGTAGACCGAGAAGTGGGGATATAAAGAGTACTCCTGAAAGACCATAGCGATATCCCGATCGGCAGGCGGAGTACGGGTCACATCATGGTGACCAATGGATACCATGCCGCTCTCGGGTTTTTCCAGCCCGGCGATCAGTCGCAGGGTCGTGGTTTTTCCGGCACCGGTAGGTCCGAGCAGAACCACCAGTTCGCCGTCGCCAATCGTCAGACTGAGTCCGTCGACAGCTGCCACGCCGTTAAAACGCTTGCTTATGTTGCTCAGTTTTACTTCAGCCATTTTCATTCTCCCCCATCAACTCGCTGCGCATGGCCCGCCCGCTCTTTTTGTCAAAGACCAGCAATGATTCAGCGTTGAATCTGAGCCGGACCTTGTCGTCTAGGGCGACGGTCAGGGTGTCGGGAGCCATGACGCGAACCCGGCCGAAATTGGTATCCACTGTAACCAGCTTTCTCGCCCCCATATATTCGACACCAAAGACTATCCCCGGCAGTCCTGCACCGTCCGTCAGCCGGATGTGCTCCGGCCTCGCGCCGAGCACATAATCGGCCAGCGGCAATTCTTCATGCAGGGGCGGAATCGTAACCGTTGTGCCGTTCAGCGCAATCTCCGTCGTACCTACAGCATAGGTCCCCTTGAAGGGGAGGAAATTGATGGCCGGGCTGCCGATAAATTCGGCAACGAACATGGTCCTTGGTTTGTTGTAGAGTTCCATCGGCGGGGCAGTCTGCAAGACTTTGCCGCGACTCATTACCGATATCCTGTCGCCCATGGCCATCGCCTCGATCTGATCGTGGGTCACATAGACGGTCGTGGCACCCAGCCGGTCGTGGAGACCGCGCAGTTCCTTGCGCATGATTTCCCGAAACTCGGCATCCAGAGTCCCGATCGGTTCATCCATGAGAAAGGCCTTGGGCCTGCGGATGAGCGCCCGGCCCAGAGCGACCCGCTGCCGGTCACCGCCCGAGAGGCCGCGCACCGAGCGATTCAACAGATGTTCAATGCGCAGCATCTGGGCGACCTCCAGTACACGATCCTGTCTTTCGGCTCGGGCAACGCCTTTTGCTTTCAGCGGAAATGCCAGATTTTTCTGGACATTCATATGCGGGTACAGGGCAAACAGCTGGAAGACAAAGGCGATATCCCGCTGCCCCGCAGGGCTGTAGGTGACATCCTTATCGTCAAGATAGAGCTTGCCCGAACTGGGCATTTCCAGTCCCGCTATCATCCTCAGCGTCGTGGTTTTGCCGCACCCCGAAGATCCGAGCAGGACGAAAAACTCACCATCCCTGATGGTCAGGTCGGAATCGTCAACCGCTTGAAAATCACCGAAATGCTTATTTATTTTATTGAGGCGGATTTCAGCCATGGCATCTAGTCCTCCGGAAAATGTGAAACAACAGTAAAAGAGAGGAGACCTGCCAGCAGGACCGCAAAACTGTAGCCAAAGGCCCATTTGGAAAAAGGTTGCATGAGCATAAAGATTCCCAGAGCGATGATGACCGTGGCGACATTTTCCCACGGTCCCCGCTTGAGAAGTCGGCCCAGAGTCGATTTTGTGAGGTGTTGTGATTGTTTCATCGTACAGCTCCGAAGGTTATGCCGCGTAGCAGGTTTTTACGTAAAACGATGGTGAAAATGACAATCGGCAAAAGAAACAGGGTGGTTCCCGCCCCCACCGCCGGCCAATCCAGCCCTCCCTCACCGATAATAGTCGGGATAAAAGGCGGTGCCGTTTGGGCATTACCGGAGGTGAGCAGCAAGGCAAAGGCATACTCATTCCAGGAAAAGATCAGGCAGAAGATGGCGGTGGCGGCAATACCGGTCATTGCCTGTGGTAACACCACCTTCCTGAAGGCCTGAATCCGGGTGTAGCCGTCGATCATCGCCGCATCCTCGTATTCTTTGGGGATCTCATCCATAAATCCCTTGAGCAGCCAGACCGCGAGAGAGACGTTGACCGCGGTATACAGCAGGATCATCCCGGTATGGGTATCATTCAGCCCCAGCTTGCGAAACATCAGAAAGATGGGGATGGCCACCGCGATCGGCGGCATCATCCTGGTTGAGAGAATAAAAAAAAGCAGGTCATTTTCTCCCGGAATCTTGAATCGGGAGAAGGCATACGCCGCCAGAGTGCCGATAAACACCGCCAGAAAGGTGGAACTGAAGCCGATAATAAGCGAATTCGCATAGCGCTCGATAAAACGTGACGGCCCGGCAATAACCATGTTCCGACTGCGTACCAGCTTGTCGTACCACGTTGTCGGTTCCGGCAGGGTTGCCATGTATTCGGGGGTCTGTCTGGTCCTTGAGGTAAAAAGATTAATATAGCCTTCCATGGTTGGCTTAAAAACCACCTTGGGCGGATAGGCGATGGAGTCGGTCGGCGACTTGAAACCGGTGGCCAGGATCCAGAGCAGCGGGATCAAAGAAACAATCGCATATCCGACCACACATATCCCCGCCAGCCAGGTGATCACATTGGTTTTGACGTGCATCGTCGAAGTACTCATCGCTGTTTCACCTTATTGAGAAATTTAACGTAGATATTCCCGGCGGCCATGACGGTGACAAAAAGGATGACGGCAAAGGCCGAGCTGTAACCCGTCCGCCATTTCTCAAATGCCTCACGTTTAAGATTGATTGAGGCCAGCTCGGTGATTGAACCCGGGCCACCTGAAGTGAGCTCGACCACCATGTCGAACATCTTGAAGTTTTCAATGGCCCTGAACATGATGGCCAGAAGGATGAACGGCAACACCATCGGCAGGGTGACGCTCCAGAAGGTGCGCCAGGCCGAGGAGCCGTCGATTTCCGCGGCCTCATAGATATACTCGGGGATTGAACGGAGTCCGGCCAGGCAGAGCAGCATAACGTAGGGGGTCCACATCCAGGTATCGACCAGGATGATGGCCCAGCGCGCCAGGACGCCGTCACCGATCATGGTAAAGGAACCGGCATCGACAAAAAAGTTGATAATGTAGTTGAAGATCCCGGCCTGGGGTTGGAACATATAGGTCCAGATTGTGCCGACTACGGCCGGTGAAAGCATCATCGGCAGCAGAATAGCGGTCGTCCAGAAGGAATGGCCTTTGAACTTGCGGTTGATGAGCAGCGCCAGGCCAAAGCCAAGCACCAGTTGCAGCAGCATCGACCAACAGACAAAGTTGGCGGTAACCTGCAGATAGCCCCAGATATCATCGCTGCCCAGCAGTTTTTGATAGTTTTCGATTCCGACCCAGCGAATCGGTCGGGTTGGCTGATTGGCCCGGTAGTCGGTTAAGGACAGATAGATTGTCCAGAGCAGAGGAAAGATATTAATTGCCAGCAACAATCCTATGGTTGGCCCGATGAACAGCCAGGTCACGGCGCGATCGGAGAGCCCCGCAGCTGAGCGCTGTTTGGCTTTTATCCCCGCCGGGATAAATTTAGCCAGAGACGACACGGCCCAGCCGGTTGCCTGCTGGTATGTTTTGACGAGATTTTCAGACATAGATAC
>JAUYSF010000240.1 GCA_030696435.1 Desulfoprunum sp.
GGGAAACGCCGGAAAGGGTCGGTATCGGAGGGCTGGTACGTTGCAGAAGGACCTGGCCATAGTGTTCTTCAAGTTGCTTTATCCGTTGAGAAACCGCAGATTGAGTTATGTGCAGTCTACGTGCCGCCTTTTCAAATCCACCTTCTTCAATGACTCCGGCAAAGGCCTCAATAAGTTTGTAGTCAAGCATGTTATTAGAATATTTTATCCATAGTTAAAAAGTTTAATTTTACTTTTAATATGCCTTTCTACTATATTCCCCCGTATTCCACAACATGGGAGGGAGAATATGTATATGCCATATATCCAGGGCTTTGGCATTGGGGCAGGACTCATTATCGCAATAGGGGCACAAAACGCTTTTGTCTTGTCACAGGGGGTGCGCCGGCAGTATCACTGGCTCGTTGCGTGTATCTGTTTCTGCTGTGATGCATTGCTGATCTTTGCGGGGGTGGCGGGGATCGGAGGGGCCGTGGCGGTTCATCCGGTTGTACTGCAGGGAGCGGCCTGGGGCGGAGCTGGGTTTCTGTTCTGGTATGGAGCCCGGGCATTGCGGGCTGCTATGGCTGATCAAACTTTGCGAGCAGGCTCATCAGTCGTGCTGTCCTTACGGGAGATAGTCTTGGCAACCCTGGCTGTAACGCTGCTCAATCCCCATGTGTATCTCGACACAGTTCTTCTGCTTGGAAGTATCAGTGGCCAGTTCGAAAGCGATGAGCGTTCGATTTTTGCCCTTGGGGCATGTTCCGCCTCGTTTATCTGGTTCTTTGCCCTGAGTCTGGGAGGATCACTATTGGCGCCGGTATTTGCAAAACCTGGGGCCTGGAGGGTCCTGGATGTATTTGTCTGCTGCTCAATGTGGGGGGTGGCAGTTCATCTCCTGCCCATTTGATGAACTCGGTGTCAGGATGGTGTATGTCCAAAAGGAGTAAAAGTGGCAGTCTCGACTAGGGGATGATCCGATACTCGACGAAATATCCTCGCAGGGGATAACGATAACGGATTACGCCACGAACTGAAGATGACTGTACGGGTTGATCGAATTGGAGGAATATATTGTATGAACCTGGCTTTATCTCTTTGAGGAACCATTTAGCCATGCCCTGAGTGCTGCTGTATTTCTGCAGGGCCGGTTGGGCGCTGAGAATCTGCAGACCGGCAGGAAAATACTGTTCAACGATGAGGCTGGCCGGGGCGGGATAGCCCACCTGCAGTTCAAGCTCGATTGTTGTGCCAAAGGTGGAGCGATAGTGCCCCGAAACCGGCTCCATCGCCTCAACTGATTGGGATAGGCTCAGCAGAAGGACTATGGCGCAGAGGAAGGCTAAGGCCGAGCTGGGCTGGTGGCTGAGCTGTGGGGAAAGACGAGCTTTCCGTTCCGGCCGACTTGGCTCATGCGGCATTTGAGTCATGTGCTGCAAAAGATCACGGATCATGGCAGAATTTCGCAGGTCGAATTTTTAGCATTCCAGCGGTAACCGGAGCCAAGCCATATCTTTTCAATAAGATCAAGATCGATATCAAGCTTGTCGGCAGTGTTGAAGTGATCATGGACGGCAAGCATTTCTTTGTCGCTGAGGGTATTGTCCTCATCCGTATCGGCCCAATGAAAGGTGCCGATCTGTATGGTGTCATTGCCGAGTACTGCGCGCAGGTTTTCAGAATCACGACTGACGGCGATATTGCCTGAAAATTTAAAAGTGTCACCGGGTTTGCCTTTTAAGGTGACGGTATAGACGAAGCGTGTGGGGCCATCTATTTTTTCAAGCCATTTCAATTCCTGGCTTTTCTGTGGTGGAGTCGAGAGAGCAGGAGAGGCTTTTTTCAAGACTGCACCGCTTGGCAGCATTTCCCTCAGGATGAGGGTGATGGCTTTCTCCGGGGTATCCTTGACCTCAATAATCACCGGGAAAGGTTGTCCTGGCAGACAGTGTCGTGGCAGGACGCGCTGGGCGGTGATTGAACTGCCGTTGGTTTGCAGGAAAAAGTACCAGCCGGCCCCTGCCGCAGATACGAGGAGGCCAAGACCGAGAAAGAGCAGATGCCATGGTTTGAGTTTTTTCGTGGCAACAATCGGTTTTTGGCCTGCAGTATCAGCAGGGATGGGTACTTCTTCATTATCGCTGAGTTCATGTTGCTCAAGGATATCTTCAAATGAAACTCCAAGAGTCTCGGCCAACCTGATGCAGTTTTCCTTTTTTACGGAGGGGTATCGTTTGTTTTCCCATCGGGAAATAGTATCGGTGGTGACCTGAACAGCAGTAGCGACATAGAGCTGGGTCAACCCCTGTTGTTCACGTAGACGTTTCACTTTGGAACCGTCTATTCTCACCATTATCATGCCGCCGGGCAATATTTCTTCCGTCATATCACGTTCTCGTTCATTCAGTCATCCAAGGTAGATCTCATTCTTCCGCTGCGAATATACCAAGTTCATGGTCGGCATTAAAGAGATTATTCCAACCTCATATCAGAGGAAAATCTGAGCTGGATCTGAAAAGATGGAAAAGGGTAGACCTTACCACTCAAAGCGGACAAAGTTGTCGAGGGCATCTGCCTTGACAACCCTGATCTTGACCCGGGTATCAGGGGCCGGTTTGGTCCCCGATGGACAGGGAAGATCGACATCCATGAGGATATCGGTAAGGAGCAGATTGACCCGTTTCGGACCACATTCGATGACCAGGGCCTCAACGAGTTGTCCTTTGCGGTCTTCGAGATATTTCAAGAGCCAGTACCGATGCCTCAGTTGCCGGACATTATTGGCGGTCGCCAGGGTACGGGTGATCAGCGAGTTGAAGTCCTTGCACATCTCCTCGGTGAAAGTTGGTTCCCTTCGCCTGACTATGGAGTTAAGCTGATGCTGCATCACCAGATCGAGTAGGCGGCGGATCGGAGAGGTGACAGTGGTATATTGCGATACCCCGAGGCCACTGTGAGCACTGGCGGCAGTCAGGAGTTCGCCGCGGGGGAGCTGCTTGCGCTGTCTGGTGTTTTGGAAAAGATCGTCGTCTTCACCGTGTACCAGGCGTTTTTTCAGGGGACCCTGAGCTCTGAAGAGTCCGGGAACCATCCGGTCGGCGACATAGCGGGCGGCCTCGCTGTTGGCCAGTATCATGAATTCGGAGATCAAGGTTCTGGCCGGGGTATCGGATCTGGCGAGGCTGACGTGTACTTTCCCGTTATTATCAATAAAAATGTTGACGTCGGGGAAAGGAAGGAGGAGCGCACCGTTATTAAGTCGCTTTTTGCGCAGTTTCTGACGCAACGTGTCGAGGATGCTCAGCTCCCGATCATTTGCCATGATTCGATCGGCTTCTTCGTAGGTCAGTCTGCGGGCTACACGGATGATTGAGGGCACGATGCGGACCCTGAGGACCTCGACATCTTGCGAGAGCAGGATCATGAAACTGAAGGCGGCCCGTGTCTCACCCTGGATCAGGCTGCAGATTCCCTGTGACAAATGCCTTGGTAGCATGGGGATCTGGCCTTCAGGGAAGTAGAGGGAGGTGCCTCTTTGCATGGCCTCTTTGAAGAGTGGATCGCCTGGCCGGACATAGTGAGCGACATCGGAGATGTGAATGCCGACGAGAAAATTGCCGTCTTGTTCTTCAACAGTCAGGGCATCATCAAAATCGAGGGTAGTGGCTCCATCGATGGTGAGTGGTGCGAGATGGGTAAGGTCGGTTCTGCCGGGATCGTTAAAAAGCTCTTTCTGACTGCTCTGCAGGATTGCTTCAGCCTGCTGGCGTGCCGCCAGTGAAAAACCCACCGGAATCTCATGACGTAACAAGGGCAGGTTTTCGTTTCTGCCCCAGATTCCGGCCTTAACCAGGACATGAAAGGGATCATGGGGGTTTTGCAGTTGTGCCTCTTTAAGGATGCTGCGGGCGATTTCACAATCCTTGGCATCGTTCCCTAAAAGGTAAAAATCCCGTATAATCCCGAGACAATCCTCGAACCAGGGATCCATCTGGATTTCCGGTGTTGGATTGTCCATCAGGGTTTGTATTGCTACGGCACCTTTCTTGATTAATTCCGCTTCCTGGCGCTCTTTTTCCTGTTGTTGCCTGATCTGTTGTACCTGCTCCACGGAATAGACCTTGATCTTGCCTTCCCGGTATTTGAAGAAGAGCTTGTCGGCAAAGACACAGCGCAGAAAGGCTGAAACCGTATCATCATTTGCGGCCTTACCAAAAGAGAGTTCGGCGAGAAAGGTCGGTTCAAAGGTATCGGTCGCATCTTCGACTGTTAATTCCCACAGTTCCTCAAGATGAATCTCTTTCATGAGGGCGCTGCGTTTTTCGGCTGTTTCCTTGAGTTCTCTGGCTAGGATATCCGGATCAGTATTGGTCGGATAGCTGTGGGTGGAGCAGTGGACGATCCGGGATACGGGGAGATTGATTTCCCTGCCGTTCTGATTGACCAGACGTACCCTTTTGGTCTGGCTCTCGGTGACGAAGGCACAGATATATTTACCGTCGTCAAGGTATTCGACGAGTTTTCCTGAGTACATCATGGGTGTCTATCAATATATCCGCGGATCAACCACCATTGCCGTTTTCAGGAGATGGTCACCGTCTTAAAAATGATGAGCAATATACAGAGCGAGTAGTATAGTTGAGTCAAATTGCGTCCTCAGCAGGAGAGCAGAGGACGCCAGTAGTATAGTGTGAAAATTCGTTTTGGCCACTGTATATTGAAGAATTTTTAATAATATGGGACATATTCTGCATGATTTCCTCAGCTGATCAGATCAAATCCGGGATGGTGGCAATAGTCGGTCCACCCAATGCCGGCAAATCGACCCTCATGAATAGCCTTCTTGGTCAGAAGATCTCGATAGTCACTCCCAAGCCCCAGACCACTCGTAATCGTATAATGGGCATAGTCAACCACAAAGACTATCAGATCCTCCTGCTCGACACACCTGGGCTGCATACCTCACGCGAGCCCCTGAATCGGGAGATGATGC
>JAUYSF010000247.1 GCA_030696435.1 Desulfoprunum sp.
CAGTTCTTGGTACAGGTCCTCGGCCATACTGCCTTGCTCAAATGCCAATTTCATGATGATCCGTCCTGAACAGGTTGATGGCCCGGGTATGGCCAGGCAGCAGGTCGGGGGCGAAATCCGTTTCCTGTTTGAGATACAGGGCCTGGATTCTGACCGGATTGAGCAGAAAGAGTCCGGGCCTGAAGAGGATGGTTTTGCCCGGTCCGGTTGAGATATTCAGGTACTGGCTGAAGTTGTCGAGGACCACATCGAGGTTTTGGTAACAGGCCAGGGCCTCATGGAGCGAGGAGGTGAAGGCCCCGTCCAGATAGAGGATGCCGTGCTGATCATTAGCGGCCTCACAGGCCTGCAGCAGATCCTTGTCGCTGTAGGGCATGACCTCGCCCCGGTAGCGGAGGTTTCCTTGTGCGTCCATGAGCAGGGATTTGGTTGCCTCGTTTTTGTACTGGCGGATCAAGCGGGCCGTTGCCTCGGGGCAGGAGACGATGGACAGCGCAGAGAGAAAATTCCTGGTCTTTTGCTGTTGCGCTGCACGTGAGCTGAACAGCACGGCAAAAAAGAAACCGTCGCTGATCTCCGGCCTTGCCAGAAACTGTCGGTCGATGGAGCCATCAATCAAGAGGATCGTCTCGGCCGGCAACCGCTGTTGCAGGTCTTCCTTGAGCCGCAGGATCTCCTGGCCGCTGTTGGGGCCTTCGAGCACCACGGCAAAGCCGGTCAGGCACCTACCGAGGATATAGTCACGGCTAAAGTGAGGTTCCCGGAAGGTGGCAAGGATCTCGTATTTGCCGGTGTGGCGGTGGAGCTGCTCGCCGCTGCTAATAAAAAAGGTATCCCTGGATAGCCGGATCGTCGGTTTGCTGCCGCCTTCATAGCTATCCGCCTCTTCGCCGTTGATGCCGATACTGGTGATGCACAGCGGTCTGCGAGCGGGATCGTTGTGCATCTGCTGGTACACCGCCTTGAATGCCGTGGTCTTGCCGGCATTTTTGTCGGAGCCTATGAAACTGTATGTTTTCATAAGTAGCGCCAATCAGCAGAGGTTGTCAGCCAGGGTCAACGTTTGCGGCGGATCAGGTTCGCCGGTTCCAGACAGATCTTTTCACCGGCAAGGAGCTTGGCGACACCATCCAATGGCCGGTAATCCTTGCCGTCTTCATTGCAGATATTGCAGCGGCCGCAGTTCGAGAAGACCTTGTCCGGCTGGGTGTAGGTGGTGATCACACCTTCGTAGTTACGCAGGGCGAAGCGGCGGTCCGACTGCGACAGCAGGTAATTCGGCATCAGCGGGATCTTGCCGCCACCGCCCGGGGCATCGACGACAAAGGTCGGTACGGCCATGCCGGTCGTGTGACCACGCAGATTTTCTATGATCTCAATACCTTTGGTGATAGAGGTGCGGAAATGCGAGATACCGGCGCTCAGATCGCACTGATAGATATAGTAGGGTTTGACCCGGATTTTCAGGAGGTCGTGCATCAATTTTTTCATGATCAGCGGGCAGTCGTTGATGTCTCTCAAGAGCACGGTCTGATTGCCCAACTGGATACCGGCATCGGCCAGCCGGGCGCAGGCATCCTTGGCATCCTCGGTGATTTCATCGGGATGATTGAAATGGGTATTGACGTAGAGGGGGTGGTATTTCCTGAGCATGGTCACCAGGGACTCGGTGATGCGCATGGGCAGAACCACCGGCGTTCGGGTGCCGATGCGGATGATCTCGACATGGTCGATGGCCCTGATCTGCTCGATGATGTATTCGAGTCGGTCGTCGGGCAGGGTCAGCGGATCGCCGCCCGAGAGCAGGACATCGCGGACCACCGGATTGTTACGGATATAGTCGATACAGCGGTCGATCTGGGCCTTGGTCAGGTGGGTGTCACGGCTGCCGACCACTCTTCTTCTCGTGCAGTGTCGGCAGTACATCGAGCAGACATGGGTCACCATGAGCAAGACCCGGTCCGGATAGCGGTGGGTCAGGCCCGGCACCGGCGAATCGACGTCTTCGTGCAGGGGATCGTCATGGTCGTCGATCACTCTTTCCAGCTCATTGATTGTCGGCACGGCCTGGAGACGAACCACGTCGCGGTGGTACTCCGACTCCATCAAGGTGGCGTAGTAAGGGGTGATCGCCATGCGGAAACGCAGCAGGCATTTTTCCAGATCCGCTTCCAGAAGCGCATCGACCGGGATGATCTTTTTCAGGGTCGGGATATCCCGCACCACATGCTTCAACTGCCAGGTCCAGTCGTTCCAATCCTCCTCGGCAACATCTTTGTAGAGCTCCAACTCCCGGTAATTCACTTTTTTAAATGGTTTCATGGTCGTTTCACCTCTTTGTCTGTGTCCGTGCGCTAGGAGCCTGTCGGATTATGCCCTTTTTCCCCATCTCTGCGTTATTTTCGAAAATGCCTTGATCTGAGAAAAAATTTCTATAATCCGACAGACTCCTAGGCCAGGCAACCGTCTCCGGTGAGTCGTCTCTCAAGTATAGAGGCGTTCGTACAGTTGGCGGATGGCCGGGGATTGTCGGAGTATGTTCAAGGCCAGTTCCGCATGTCCTTTGGTGTAGCCGTTGCCGATAAGCATGTCGATGTCTTTGCCGATGCCCTCGGCCCCCAGGGCGGCCTTGGTGAACGAGGTGGCCATGCTGAAGAAATAAACCAGGCCCTGGTCCCGGCACATCATGATTGAGGAAAGTTCGGTGTTGGGGATGTTGACACAGTTGATGACGATGTCGGCGAGCAGCCCACTCGTCAGAGCAGAGATGGTCTCATAGCACTGCAGAGCGTTCTGGGCATCGAGCCTGATCACCTCGTGGCAGAGATCGAGGGCCTGCAGTTGCCGGGCAGCGGCCTCAGAATATTCAATCCCGATGATCTTGCCACTGTCTCCAACCCGTCTCCTCGCTTCCCAGGCGCAGAGAAGCCCCGATTTTCCGCCCGCGCCGATAATGACAACTGTATTGCCGGTCTTCACCAGTCTTGCGGCCTGGGCCGGGGCGCCACAGACATCGAGCACGGCCAGGGCCAGGGTCGCGGGCATATCGTCCGGCAGTCCGGCATAGAGCGAATTTGCAAAGAGCACGGCCTGGCCCTCGATTTTGAGCTGGTCGGTCTCCTTGTTGAGCTGCAGGATGCGGTCGATGTGTAAGGGGGTCAGCGACAGGGAGACCAGGCTGACGATGGCATCGCCGGTCTTGAGAGGGCAGGATTTACGCAGCTTTTCACCGATTGAGGCGATGCGGCCGATGAGCATGCCGCCGGAACCGGTGACCGGGTTATGCATCTTGCCGCGGGTGCTCACGATCTCCTCGATCCGTCTGATTATCCTCCCGTCGTCATCCCCCTGTTCGGCTCTGATCTGGGTGAAGCTGGCCGAATCGATATTGAGGTAGTCGACGTCGATGAGGATCTCGTTGTCCCAGATTCTGCTGAAGTCGTTATCGAGTTTATCGGCCGGCTGTGGCAGGACACCCTGCGGTGCGAGGACACGATGCGTGCCGAACGGATTGCCATCTTGCATGATTGTAACTGACATGGCGCCTACCTGTTTAAATGTGCTTGCCGATCATCTGATTCGCCCGTTTGTCTCCCCTGTTTCCCTCGGCAGATCCCCCAGAAAAAGAGGTCGATGTACTGCTTGGCAATGTCGCTGATCGATTTTTCCCCAGCCGGTGTGTACCAGTAGGAAATCCCGGTGCACATCTGCAATAGGGCCTTGGAGGCCAGGTTGACATCGTCGATATGCATCTCTCCCCGGGCAAGGCCTTCTGCCATGATCTCCCGGAAGACCCTTTCGTATCGGTTTCTCAGGGCGACAATTTTTGTGTAATTCGCTGGTTCAAGACTGCGTAGTTCCGAGTCGGTGACATAGGTCTCGTCGGTATCGATGGTGTGGTATTCGATGTGGAATTGGATGGCTTTGCGCAGTCTATCCAGTGGTCGCTCAACACCTTCGATGGCCTGCCGCACATTGAGGATCAGCGTGGTCATGGTGCATTCCATGATCATGTACAGGATTTCCTGTTTGGAGGAGAAGTGGTGGTAGATACTGCCGCCCTGGACCCCGGCTCTTTTGGCCAGATCCCGCAGGCTTGAGCCGTTGTAGCCCTTTTCTCGGAATATACGCGCCGCCTCTTTGAAAATAATGGTCTTTCGTGAAGAGGCTGAGGCTGACATGGATCGTCTCCTGAATCGTTGGGTCCCGCCGGGTGGGTTTCAGCTCGAATCATATATACCTAACGCTTGTTAGATAATATGTCCTTTGACTGATGTTTGTCAATATATGAAAAAAATGAAAAAACTAACGGGAAAGAACCCAGCTTGACCATTGTCAAAGAGGGTGATAAAGCTGCGTCAAAATATAGTATATTCCTATTCAATATATAGTTGATACCGATTCATCAACGGTGTATCCTGCCACTGAATGAGATTCTTTTCCAAGAGAGCCGGCAGAGTTAGCATCGATATTTACACTGGGATTCGATGCCTCTGTTGCTCAATATTTTAGTAATCACAGATCATTTGGCCCGGCCGCCTGTTTTCAAGTGTACGTTTTCATTCTTTTTAAAGGATAAATAACATGGGAAAGGCATTGCACATTCAATCGGCTCGACGAAAGACGTTTCTTGATAAGGTACGTGCCTCTTTACCAAAAGGCGGCAATCTCAATCTCTGCCTGACCTGCGGCGCCTGTGTCTCCGGCTGTCCCGCGGCGGGCTTAGAGGGCATGGATCCGCGAAAATTCCTGCGTATGGCAGCCATGGGCCTGGATGAAGAAATAACCGGCCATAATTGGGTCTGGCTCTGCTCGATGTGCACGCGCTGCACCTATGTTTGCCCCATGGAGATCAATATTGCCGGGCTGATTATGGAGGCCCGCAAGCTCTGGCCGCGGGATCAACGTCCCCGGGGGATTCTCCAGTCCTGCGATATGGCCTTGCGCAATGAGAGTACCAGCGCCACCGGCACGCCACCGGCAGACTTCCGCTTTGTCGTTGAAGATGTGTTGGCGGAAGTCCGCGAAACCCAGCCGGGTTGGGAGAACCTTCAAGCTCCCATCGACAAACATGGGGCCACCTTTTTTCTCAGTCAGAATTCCCGAGAACCCGTATCCCTACCTGACGAAATGGTCCCCTTGTGGAAGATTCTGCATCTGGCCGGTGCCGACTGGACCTATGGCAGCACGGCCTGGGCCGGAGAGAATTATTGCATGTTTCTGGCCGATGACGAAGGCTGGCGGACGATCACCACCGCGACGGTGCGCAAGGCTGAAGAATTGGAGTGCAAGATTTATCTCAACACCGAATGCGGCCATTCGACCTTCTCGGTGAACCAGGGAATCCGTCGTTT
>JAUYSF010000430.1 GCA_030696435.1 Desulfoprunum sp.
GCCGCCAGTCCACCTGCCGACGCGCCTATGCCGACGATGGGGAAACGGCCGGGGGGGGGATTGAGGCAGTTTTCTGCGCATCGGTTTCTTTTTTAGTGATTTCAAGCGCTTTGATTTCCGGAGTATTTATCGACTCGGCGGGCAGCACCTGAATCTTCGGTTTCCTGATAGCATTTTTCTTGATGGCCATGCTGTTCTTTTCCTGGTTTCTTCATCAGAAGCATCGGGAAGAGACTGCTAAAGCATAAAGGTTCTGCTCTTTTAGGGAATCCGCTTTCTTAATCTTATAAGTCTAGCACACACCCCTGTAAATAGGAAATTTAAAAAAATATGGGTCATCAGGTTGTTATATGTACACGGGATAATATAACGTTTTTCAACGAGGGATATGCAAAAGTTTTTCCACCAACCTTTCTTGCTGAGATCGGGAGAACCTTCGTTGGGCCATCCCCGAATCTGATTGATATAATTCGATTTTTCGGAATATGATGGACCTGCCTATGCCACGAATATTCTGGAGTTCTTTTTTAGGACAGAGGATTTTTTGAGTGGAGCGTTCATTGGTGGCTGAGAAGAATATGATTATCTTCTACTTACGATCAGTCAGGAGGCATGGCAAAGGTTGTAAAAGATTATTTGTGGGGAAATAGCCTAAAAAAGTCTTGATAGTTATATCAATGCCGGACATATTTGGTTGATATACGGGATATGGGGGGGAATTCTCGGATGAACAAGGAGATAGAGCGATGAGTGATATGCTGAGTTCGGAAAAATATGCTGAGTGCCTCTGTCGAGAGATGGCTTCTCCTGTGGGCAGGCTGGCGCTCTACGCCGGGGAGGAGTCTCTTCTGGCCATCGAATTTATCGGTACGTCGGCAGATTCGTCCCTGTGTCAGGGTGATAGTGCGATTCTGTTGGAGACCGAGCGACAGCTCCTGGCCTATTTCTCCGGACGGCTCACCGTCTTTAATTTGCCGCTTCTGCCTCTGGGGACCGATTTCCAGATATCGGTCTGGCAGGCCATGCGACAGATCCCTTTTGGAGTTACCCGGACTTACGGCGAGATTGCCGAAAAAGTGGGCAGTAAGAACAAGGCCAGGGCGGTAGGTCAGGCGGCTAATAAGAACCCTCTGCCGATTGTCATTCCCTGCCATCGGGTGGTCGGGGCGGGAAACAGGCTGACGGGCTTTGCTCCTGGTATCGACAAAAAAGCCATCCTGCTCAATCACGAACAGGGAGTGGGGATCTGGTGCGCCTAGCCCGTAGGAAATAAAGCGTCTGAACAGCCTATAAGAGACTCTTGCCGGCTGCCAGCGCTACTACATTTTTTTGCCAAGGAGTTTTATGGGATGGAAATAATCATTGGTTCAATACCTCCTCTCATGTCGCAGGGCAGCAAGCTTCCTGAAAAAGGAACAGTGACCATAGAGGCCCAATTACTGCATGTGCGACCGCCGCGCAAGGGCATCGCCGGTCCTTCAGGGATGGAGCGACGGGGCAAAAAGGCCTCGGACCCGCACCGGGGCAGAGTGCTGACCCTGATGGTCACGGATGCCGATCTCCTACCAGCCGATATCGACAGCGGAAAATACAAGGTGGCCCTCCGTTTTATCCGCAAATAGCGTCTTGATCGTGTCGCAAAAACAGGAAGAGCCCTTGCGGCTTTGCGACCGAAGGGCTCTTCCTGTACAGAGATGTGAATCAGGATCTAAAAGGCATTCATCGTCCAGATCCCGCAGGGGCAGGTGTCTGCGCAGAAGCCGCAGGCAATGCATTTATTGTCGTCCGAAACATATTCAAAGCTCCCTTCCAGACCGAACTGATAGCCCACCTTGCTGCCGAATTCCAGTTCCTGCCGAGTAATTGCCCCGGTCGGGCAGATCGTCTCACAGAGATGGCAGTCTCGACAGGCGGCGCAGGACAGACAGCGATCCGCCTGCTCGGTTTCGGTCGTACCGGAAATATCCGGGGCGTAATGGGTAATGGTCAGGGCCTGCTGGGGAATAAGTTGCTTGGTAAAAGGCTGCCAGTCGATCCCCTTGATGTTGGCGATAATATACTCTGCGGCGGTTTTGCCGGCCCCGAGGGCATTGGTCGCAAGGCCTGGTTTTTCCACATCTCCGACTGCTAGAACTCTGGCATGCGAGGTGACATGGGCCTTGTCGGTGGTGATCCAGGCCGCGCCGCCAACGGTGATGGTCTCGACCGATGCGGGCAGAAATGGCAGGGCGGGGACATCACCGATGGAGATGATCACGGTCTGGGCCGGAATCACCTCACCGGTATTCATCACAAGGCCTGACTCGGTAACTTCTTTGGTCATCACCGGCCAGCGGAAGATGGCACCCAGGGCCTCGGCGGCCTCTTTCTCCTTGCCGAAGGCCAGGGGCTTTTGGATGTCAACGAGGGTGACCTTCTCGGCACCGAGGCGGTAGGCCTCGCAGGCCACATCACAACCGACATTACCGGCCCCGATGATAACCACTTCTTTACCCACCGGCAGCGGCGTATCGCTCTTGGCTTTTTTCAGGAAATCGAGGGCAGTTACTACCCGTTCATGGCCCGGAAAGGGTATGCGGCGGGGTTCGTGGGTGCCGACTGCGATGACCACATAATCGTAGCCTCCCTGCAGTTCGGCGAATTTCTCTCGGGTCATGTCCACGTTGAGATTGACCTTGATGTTGGCCATGGCCAGGAAGCGCTTGATCTCCACATCCCAAATGGCCTGGGACAAGCGCTCCCAGGGAATGACCTGGGCCAGTTTACCGCCTACCTGGCTGTCTTTTTCGTAGATATGGGCCTCGACACCGGCCAGGGCCAGTTGCCAGGCAACATTCATGCCGGCGGGGCCACCACCGATGATTGCCACCTTTTTGCCAAGAGGTTCTGCCACTTTTGGCGCCGGGAAATTACCCACGGCCCGTCCGAGGATCTGCACATCGATAGGGGCATCCACCCCACGACGGGAGCAATTCTCCATGCAGAGATTGGGGCAGACTGCCCCGCAGACCGAGGCCGGCAGCGGGGTGTAGTGCAGTATCATCTCGTAGGCCTCGTCAATCCGGCCTTCGCGGATAAGGCGTAGGCGGTCGACGGTCGGGATGTGGATGGGGCAATAGTAGGTGCAGGGTGCTGCCGCCTCGCAATTGGCCCAGTAGGGCTTTCGCCGGCGCAGATCACCTGTGACGATGGCCTCAATGGCACTGCGGTCAAGGCCTGGTGCGAGATCGCGTAAGGGATCGCCACCGCCGAAGGCCTTGTTCCAGACCTTGTTGCGGTATTCGGCCATGGGCATCGGTCCTGAGGACATCAGGGCCCGTTCCTGAGGTGTAATGGTGATAAGAACCTGCCATTCGTCACGCTGCGAAAGGGTGGAGAGAAGATCCTCTCTCCTGATATTTTTAAGG
>JAUYSF010000449.1 GCA_030696435.1 Desulfoprunum sp.
CGCTCATCTCCGGTAAGTGTTACTCGATATCTCGGTTTCATTGTGGCCTCCTTGGTTGAGTTGCCACCATTGTGCCAGATATTGAGAAATAGCGAAATATTAAACGTTACGTGGTACTAGATCAGATCGGCCAACTGCTCACCCACAAGAGTAGTGATGTAACCAGGCGCTACGCCCATTTTTTACCAGAAGCCCAGCAAAAAGCAGCCAGCCGAGCTGCGGAAATTATCACGGCCCAGGCAACGAGCGGAAAAGAGGAAATAGTCTTAGAAAATGGAAAAAGACAAGAAGATTCTTGAGATTAATTTAACTCAATTGAGAGATACCATGTTACCCCTCACGCTTATATTACCACATCAAGAAAAAACTTTTTTACCAAAAGCTATAAGAAAATATTGCGAAGGAAAAGGAGCAATTTTATCTACAATAGCCGGCACATTAGAAAGAATCACTTATTTTGAAAATCAACTGCTTCGCGAAGTAAACCCTGACAAGATAACCACAATACAAAATAACCTTGAAAACAATTATGGCACACAAATAACTGAACTAGAATTTGCTCTTCATGAAAGCCACTTCAAGGAAGAATTAAAGAAACTTTTAGAAAATTATCCGTTCAAACGTCCTGAGCAGAAGTCATTTGCGCTCTTTATGTTCTTACGATATTTTACCAGGATAGCAGAGGAGGTAAACTCGTTCGATCTCGAAAAAGATTTACCAGAATTACTGGCTGTTGATCTTGCTGTGTGTTCTTTAACCCTTTCTTTAGGAATAGAAATAGGACAAACAGAGCAGCGACTTAAAGAAGAAAAACGGGCCGGCAAACACAAAAAAGTAACAAATTCTAAAAAAACAAAAAGGTGGGAAAATATCCAAGCAGTCCTTGCGAAGCTCCAACACGACAAAGAATATGAAAATAAATCTTTCTCGATATCAGGGATAGCCGGTCTGATAACCCGTCTTCTTCCTTCTGATTTAACAGCTGACAAGCAAACCATCATTAGGGACTTTTCAGAACACCTAGGGAACGACCTCACCAAAAAAAAGTATAAAATATCAGACTTGTTAAACATTTATAATAACTGATAATTGCCAATAAACTTAAGGCGGTTATGTTCGTAATAGATATACCGGGAAATAATAATATTCCCGTTCTTATTAATTCTATTTCGAAGGTAACCTTATGGAACTGGACAAGAGCGCCCCTCAGTTTGAAAAAGCCATTCAGAAAATTGGCATAACCAATCCCGAAAGTATCACCACCAAACAGGCTAGCGCCTACCTAACACAAATCAAGAACATACCAACTGCCCCCTCGTCTCTTTCGGTATATCGCTGCATTTCTCGTGGCCCCACCTTTAAACGTGTTGGCCGGCGTTGCTATTATACTATTGCGTGGCTCGACAAGTGGGCCGCCGGCATCGAGATTAAAATCTTCGACCATACCATTCCGACCAAGCAGACGGCATAACCCCGTTGCTTGGTTTATTTCACCGCAGTGGCCATCTATCTGCAGTTATGAAATATATTTACCCGCTACGGCGGCGAAGGGGATGCTATGGTCAAACGAAACAGCTACAAAGGCAATGCTCTGCGTAAGACGCGCTGTTTTCTTACCAAAAAAGAGCAACGTAGTGTGAACCCTTTCAAGACGCGCTTTGAGGCGTCACAACGATCTATCTATTGGTCCAGGAATTCCAGATCAGGCGTGGGCCTTTTCCCGGGCGGCAAAGATGACAAGGGAAAGGAGGTCCTCAATGCTCGCCTGTTCGCTCCACCCCCGGGAGAAGAAAAAAACCACAGCATCGGCAGCCCGGACCAAAAGGAGCGACGCAGCGTGAATCTTTCCGAAAAGCTCCTTGAAGCGTTACGACAATCCCCCTACTGGACCGCCAAAACCAGGGCCAACGGTAACACCATTCAAGGTCTGACCTGCCCTGTTTGTGGCGATAAGAGCGCCTGGACCTACGCAGCCGGGCCGATGGCAATAAACTGCAACCGGCTTTCTCAATGCGGAGCCCGGACCAAAACCCTGGAACTATTCCCCGAGGTACGCCGGAACATTGAAAGAGATTTCCCGGCCACCAAGACAGATCCGCACAGACCGGCGCGGGAATACCTTCTATCCCGAGCCATTTCCGAATCCACTCTTCAAGGCCTTGATTATCGGTACGAGAAAACCGCACGAGGCGGCGCGGTCATGTTTCCCTGCGGCAAAGATGGAAAAGGCAAGGAGGTGCTGAATGGCCGTCTTTTTAATCCACCCCCTGGAGAAGGAAAATCCCAGAACGTCGGCAGCACGACCGGACGTTTCTGGAAACACCCAAATATTATCTATGACCCAAATAAGCCTGTCTGGATTTACGAGGGTATATTTGACTCCCTGTCCCGTATCGAGATGGGCGGCCAAGCGATAGCTGTTCTCTCGGCTGGCCAGGATCCGGCTAAGGTTGACCTTTCCGAGTTTCCCCACAAGATTCTTGCCTTCGACAACGATGCGGCGGGCCGTCGGGCCTGCAGAAAATGGAAATCTGTATATCCTGATGCAGAAGTAGTGTTGTGCGATCAAGGGCAAGACCAGAACAGCCTGCTGCAAGCAGGGTCTCTTGAGGAGGTAAAGAAACAATTCGAAATCGACCTACCACGCTATCGACTGAATGGAGACCTGGCGCTTGCAGACTCTGCAAACCAGTACGCCGATATCTTCTACAAGTTCCACCAGTATGCCCCAGGCCTCTTTCCTTTCCGGCGGTGTACATATTTCTCCAGCCTGAAAACCCCACGGGGTAATGATACACAACCCTATGTATCAGTGGCCCGCTGCCTGAAAGGCACGGTCCGGGTAATTTATTATATCCTCGATCGCTCAAACCCGAATAAACCTGAATTTCTCTACCACCTAGAAATACAACCGGAAGTTGGCAGGTCTATCGAAGCAACCGCCACAGGCCCGGACCTGTCCAGCAATAAAAAACTGACTGAGTGGTTTCTGTCAGCGGCAAGAAGGACATGGGAGGGCGATCCAAGGGCCTGCACCGCCCTTTCTTTGATGATCACCGGCAACAGATCAGCCCCAGAGGTCCGGCAGTTGACAGTCACAGGTTACCAGCCGGAAAACGGCGCATACGTTTTCCCCTGTTGGGCTGTCGATATCTCCGGCAAGCATCTTGTTCCAGACAAACGTGGTTTTTTCCAGATCAGCTATAACCAGTATTTTCGACCACCGACACACAACGAGGGAAAAAATATAACCCCGGTGGGGATATCCAAGGAACGCCTCAGAGAGTTGTATTCCCTGATCGGTCAAGCGTGGGGGAATAACGGGATACTCGCCTTATCCTGGACCATCGCTTCATGGTTTGTTTATCAGATCAAAGAGGCTGTTAACTTCTTCCCTTTCCTTTCATTTTTTGGCGATCCCGCAAGTGGAAAATCGGCCCTCGTTGTCATATTAAACGCCATCCAAGGGCGCGAGGGCGAAGGCTTGCCGGTAACACAATTAAACTCGAAAAAGGGGCTCACCAGGACCATTGGCCAACTTTCCGGCTTATTCACCGCCCTTCTTGAAGATAATGAGCGTAACGACCGCGCCTTTGACTGGTCAATTATTCTAACCGCCTACAACAAAGGCCCCTTGCAAGTGCAGGCCGCATTTTCCAACGATCTGCAAACCAGGGAAAGCCCTTTCTTAGGCGCCCTTCTATTCTGTCAGAATTATGAGCCATTCAACTCCGAAGCAGAGAAACAGCGGGTTATCAGCCAGCATTACAAAGCCGAACAGCTTACCGACACCACACGGGCCGCCTATGAAAAACTGACGGCAATAGAGAAATCCGAATTGGCCGGGATTCTCCGCCAGGTGCTTATAAACCGTAAGCATTTTGAGGAAGGATGGCGGCAGGAGTACGACAAGGCAATACACGACCTCAGTCCGATGGACGAGCGCCGGATATTGCAGAATCATGCCTTGATTCTCGCATTCCATCGGCTGTTTTGCTCCTGTTTCGGGATACCGCAAGATGATGCCATAACCAATTTTTTCCGCGAAACATGCCACCAGAAGTGCAGCACATCTGCCGTTCGTCAAACGACGCTCGCAGACCATTTTTTTGAACTAATGGACACCATTGACGAGGATAAGGCGCCAGGAGCCTGGTATGTCGAAAAGAAAAAGAGTTTGATTTTCATAAATATTCCACGAGTTGAAAACCTTATCCGTAACAAGGGAATAAATCTGCAGATAACCGAGCCATTAAGCAAGGCATTACAGGCCCATCCAGCTTTTGTAAAAAACAGCATTATTTACAGGTTCCCCGATGACCCCGAAATTGATGTTTCAGGGAGACCCAAACAAAGAAGAGTATGGGCTTTTAATCTTGAATGGTTCCGCCAAAACATTGCAGAGAACATTAAGTGGTGACAGCCCGGTGACAGTAAAAACAGCTTAATGTTACAGCATAACACACTGATATAATACGATTATTACACCTGTTACACTGGTTACACCTAAAACATTATGTCTATAAACACTTTTAATCATCACCGAGAGCAACACCTCACGCGTAATGCTTATTTACCTGTAACCAGTGTAACAGGTGTAACCAACACCCACTGTGTATATATATTATATAATAATATTAAATATATATAATATATATACCAAGATGTTTTCTGGTTACAGAGAGCCGCTTTTTTGTGACACCTGGTGACAGTAAGCCAAGGTCAAAACGACCACACCTGACATATCGAGGAATTTAAAATGGGCTTCTTTGATACAATTTCCGAAATCTCTGATGAACTTGAGAGCCCCACAGAACAGTTAGCCAGCAACCAGGGGTCAGCAGTAAAAAACGTTCAAAAAATGGAATCACCCGCCTTGCCGCTTGCTGTTGAGTCCAACCAAAAGAGCCCCGCCAAGGCGGAAAAACTGTCATTTCTCAGACCTTGCCCGCTCTGCGCCGGTCGAAATTTCGTCCTCGGATCCCAGGGTGGTTTCTTCTGCGCCGTCTGCCAGCCCGGAATGCCGGGCCAACCGGTTGAGGCAACGGGCCGGGGTCGAGAGAAAACCGACCTGAACCCGGCTTGCCAAATGATCGGAGGGTTCGACGCAACACCCGGCCGCAGCGACACACACCTGATCGCCGGGCAGGAGAGAGAAAATTTCATGGCTGCCTGGCCATGGATCAAAGAGAGAATGCCGGATCTGCTCGCCGGCGGGTGGTCGCGGGCTGCCCTGCTTCGCCGGGGAAGATTTCGCCATCCTTCTGGAAATTGGGGTGTAGCCTGGCTTTCCGTGTGGAAACAACCATCGCTTACCGTGACAATTGGTCATAACGGATCGATAAATTTTCATTTTTTGTCAAATGGTCGGACGATCAGGCAAACTAGTCACCCGGCAAACTAAATATATCTTTAAATAACAGCTTGTTATGAATATAACCAATAAACCAATCAACGGAAATGGCAAAGAAATTGCCAACTTGCCATCCATTTTCCAAATATGCATCCGACCGTCCCGACGGCGTCGCCTACCCGCTAAGGGGGTGATGGCCAGGAAGGACCCGTGGCCTTGCGGCCACTGCGGGCTTTGTCAAATCGATGAAACTGATATTCATGGATCATTTCAAGAATTTGTGAACGTGCGCTTCGTAACCGCTCCTTTTCTTTGCTTGGACTCCCTTAACTCTTACTTCGGGGGTAAACGGGGGATGAAGAGATTAACAGTCAACCAGAAGCCGAAAACCAACCAGGTACACCAGATAGGGATAAGAGACCAGTTGATGGACGACATCAATATGTCAGCAGTTGAACATGGCCAGGTAGATAGGGAGGCGGCATCCTCCACCCTGAAGAGTTACTCAGTAGAGTGCGCAATCATACCGGCCAGAGAACGGACGCCTCGCGGCCGGTCTACCAAGGCAGAGAAGATGTTTACCGGAAACGAGGCACCAGGTTTCAAAGGTGATCAAATTCAGCTTTTTTGAAATGGGCAGTTGAGACCCATTTCATTTCGCGGCCGCCCTCCTTTTCCTGAAGAGGGCAACCTTAAAACTTCTTTATAAGGATCAGAACCATGCAAGAGACAACAAACCCCATCGTGCCCGAAGTAGCAGCAAACAACCCCTATCTTCAACAGGAGCTGGACTTGTCACAACAGATCCGGGAGGCCCTGGAAAATTCCGCTGAAGTTGTTGAGGCGGTAAAGAAACTGAAAGAAAGTAAGGCTGAGATGCAGAGAACTACAGAGGATCTGGAAAAATTCAGAGAAAACAAGACGGCCCTCGAGACGGAGATTGAAGATCTGAAAAGCAATTTCGGCTCTTCGGATTCGTTTGCCGATCTCAAGAAACTGGAAGAGTGCGAGTTAAAACTAAAGGTTACCAGTACAGCGATCCCTCTTCTTGATAAGAAAGTTAACCCGAACATTACACCGAATCTCCACTTAAAAATCAAGAGAAACAAAGAAGAACTCCGGCATATGGTTGAGAGAGTGTTGGAAAAAATAAAAGATGAAAGGCAGGAAGAGATCGACGCCATGGTGGGTGCGCTGTTCCAGACCTTCTCGATGTATTCAACGGCGATGGATCATGCAAAAACCGAACAGCAGGTGATCCCCGCTGACCTGCGCGACATTGTTCGGCTTAAATATATCCTCCCGAAGGTAAAGGGCGAAGTGGCCGATTTGATGGATCCTTTAGAAAAACTAGCGCCAGGTTTTCTTGCAGCGAGGGCCCTGACCAACAAAGAATTCACTCCGAATGGAAGCCCGGGTGTCGTAACGGTACGCCCTGCACAGACAGTAGTAACCAGGCAGTTGGACCCATCAGACCTTAAAAACATTATAAACCGTTAGAAACGGCCTGGTCTGATACCAATTCTTCGCATAGATGGTGTCCTCCCTGACTCTGGTGGCCAGGGAGTCTGGAAGGATCAAGAAATGGAGCGCTGGCCCATTTGAGATTTGATTACGACGATGAGAGCTATGAAAAGCATATTTACAGGAGGATTTATAATGACCACAAAAAAACGGCTCGCCATCTTGCTGGCTCATGAAGATGGCCCGGCCGCCCTGGCTGAGTTGGGTTATGTCCAAGCAAAAATGGCGGGGAAAGAAGCATACGACAAAGGATATGCACAGGGAGTTGCCCAGGGAATGAGTGAATCTCGACAGAAGGTCGCCGAGGTTGTTGCTCTAGCGGAGCAGACACAACTCGAGGCGGTCGACCTCCGCACCCTTATTAGACGGGGGTGTGATGTGGCCGAAGCGTTGACCTTTATCCAAACCATGCGGGCAAAAAAATCCAAGAAACAGATTGTTCTATCCGCCGGCACCAACGGTGATGGAGGGAAAAATAACCTGGTCGATCGGCTGGCTAAGGCGATAAATGAAGCAGATTTCACGGCGGATCAACAGTAGAGAAAATGTCCATCAGAAGTCGCGGAGAGGTTTCATGAAAAGATCTGCCCCGGGCTTATTTCATAACCCATTGCTGAATACGGCCAGCCCCGTGTCCAGCAATAATCAACCCCTGTTCTCTGAATAGAGGTTGGATAATTCTTCTCATTAAGGAAACGAGCATGAAAAATATCGAACTGAACGGCAAGGCACTGAGCGCCAGGGAACTGACGGCACTGGAGATAAAAAAGGTTCTCGAAAGCTTGAACTCCGAAGAGATACACACCTTCGAACTTATGTTTCCAAATGAACCAGTTCCCGCCCTGGGTATGGCGATGAGCCTTGATATTGAGCCCGCCGCCCTGCTTGACCTCACCCATAGCCAGATGCTCACCCTCCTTGGCGAGGTAAAAAAGGTGAACCCCTTTTTAGTTGAGATAGTGGGAACACTGAAAAAACTAAGCCAAAAAATCATAACAGAGGGAGACGAGGCGATAGAGGAGGGCAAAAGAGCCACTTCTGTATCCTCTGTGACCTCGATCCATTGACGGTTGGGTTGGAGAGCGACGAGGCTGAGCGGATGGGGTGTTTTTTTAAGGGCTGTCCACCTGGGTCACTTGATCTTTCTCAAATAACTGCCCGGTGGTTGAACCGTGGTGAAAATATCCATCAGAAGTCGCGGAGAGGTTTCGCGGTGCCAGTAGCTCGGAACATCGTATCTGCCGGAAGGATATCCGTTCGGTTGCTAGACACCAACGCCACAAGACAGGCGAATTCATGACTGCCGGAGATGAGTGAATGTTGAAAAAATCAACGAAAATGCTGATAGGTATGAAAGAAATTGCGGAATACACCGGTCGCAACCGGGCAATCGTTATCAAGTGGATCGAAAACGATAACTTCCCAGCGGTAAAGATCGACGGTCGATGGGAGAGCAATACCGACCTGATTGACGAGTATCAACGCCGGCGCATCGAGCGGGCGGTGAATCAGAAAAATTAAACCTCTGATCTTTGAACAGAGGAACATCAATTCTTCTCATAAGGAAAATGATCATGGAAAAAATCGAATTGAACGGCAAGACGCTAATGGCCAGAGAACTG
>JAUYSF010000160.1 GCA_030696435.1 Desulfoprunum sp.
TATTCTTCCAATCTCTCCACTAAAATAAACCTCCCCTAAAGTGTACTGGGCTACCGAATCACCACTTTCGGCCATAACTATTAACTGCTGCATTCCTCCGTTAATATCTTTCGGTAAAACTTGTCCTTCAATCTTTAAAACAGCTATAGTAGTTCCAGCCCAAGAATTTCCTTTTTCGGCAGCTGAACGCAAATATGATATCCCCTTTTCAGTATTCTTGTTTACTCCGTCACCTGTCATATACATTTTTGCCAAATGCCATTCAGCTGATGAATCTCCTTGATTTGCCGCCTTGGAATACCACTTTAAAGCTTCCTTGAGATCCTTTTCTACCCCTATGCCGTTGGCATATAGATACCCTGCATTCAGTTCTCCTAGGGTATCCCCTTGGTTTGCAGCTTTGAATATCCATTCTGATGCCTTCTTGTAATCCTGAACCACGCCTTGGCCTTTTGAATATCTTAGCCCAAGATTAACCTGTGCATGTGCATAGCCCTGCTCGGCCGCCTTTGAGTACCATTTTACTGCAGCCTGTGAATTTTCCAGTACTCCGCTACTATTATCATATAATAATCCTAAGTTATACTGTGCATACGCATACCCCTGCTCGGCTGCTTTGGTGTACCATTCCATAGCTGCAAGGTAATCCTTCTCTACGCCATATCCATTTTGGTAGGCAAACCCAATATTGCTCTGCGCTGCTGCATAACCTTTGCTTGCTGCTTTAGTATACCATTTCAACGCTTCCTTGTGATCTATCTTTACCCCTTGGCCATATGTGTACATCGTTCCGAGACTATACTGAGCACCGGCATCTTCTTGATTGGCTGCCTTAGTATACCATTTTGCAGCCTCTTGGTAGTTTTGTGAAGTACCAATACCCACAGAGTGCATATAGCCCAAACAAGATTGCGCAATAATTGATCCTTGCTCGGCTGCCTTGGAAAACCACTTTACTGTCTGTTTATAATCTTTTGTAACACCTTCACCTTTATAATACATAACAGCAAGATCATGCTGCGCGGTCATATTGCCTTGCTCGGCAGCTTTGGAATACCATTTCAAAGCCTCCTGAAAATTTTTCTGAACTCCATATCCATCTTGGTACATAGCACCCAAGCACCACTGTGCATTTGAAGAGCCTTGCTTTGCCGCCTTGATGAATAATTTAAAAGCCTCTTCATAACTCTGAGGTACACCCTTACCAAAATAGAATTTTATCCCGAGATTAACCTGTGCATTTATATCACCCTGCTCAGATGCTTTTAGTAATTGTTGAATCGTTGTTGAGGTCTTTTGTGACTCTTCATGGCTTTTGTTGGGTGAATAATCTTTTTTCCTCTCTGCTGCATAACCAAGTGGAGTGGTAAGCGTAAAAATCATCCAAATGATAACTAGCTGAGAAGTCAGTTTATTTATAGCCCTCATCTTCTTGCCCCTAATTAAAGGATGTAATAGAGTTCGATCTCAGAATTGTGGAACGCTTTATCTTTTTTGATCTTATCTCCAACAAACATATAGGTCAAACGTTTACCGTGAGCAAGCAAGTCAAAGATGGTATCTCGGCCCAACTCTGAGCCACCCCCGCATTTCTGTCGACGTCGATCACCTCAAAAATGGAAGTCTCCCCATAAAAGGCATGGGCCTGTCTGATAAGTGATTTCAGATTGTCTTCTTCCATGTCAACGTCCTGACGGTAGGTTGTGTCTTGAAAAGCAAGAAGGTGGGACAGCCAGGACGGAGATTACCCAGGACCGCGTACTCAAGGATTGATGTCGAAGATAAGTTTGATATCCCAGGAGAACAAGGATACAGTTGAAGAAAAGAGAGGTACGAAAAATGGCACAAGATCAGAATCGATATCAGGAGATGACAGTACAGTATCTCAAGAGAAACAACCCGAAGGAGTTGAAGATGTTGACGGCGGAGGACGAATTGACGGAGTTCTTGACGGACATCCAGGAGATGTTCGTGGATCAGGAGACGGAAATCTTTCAGCAGATGACCAAGGATCTACCGGAGAAATTCGAGCAGAGAGCCCAAATGACGAATCAAGCGTCTCAGGTGTCGAGGGAAGTAGCGACAACGGCACTGACCGAGTTCCTAGCCAGCCTGTAAACTACCAGATCACCGACGCTGATAATCTCGGGAAGGGTGGGACGATCAGAAAATGAAAGCAGGATGGACAATGTTTGGCAGGTGGCTACACTGAGGCTACATGAAGCGGGAAAACGAAAAAAGCACCTACCTCGAAAAGAAGTAAGTGCTTGATTTTACTGGTGGGCCGTCCCGGAGTCGAACCGGGGACCTGCTGATTAAGAGTCAGATGCTCTACCAATTGAGCTAACGGCCCTCGCCTTTGGCATTGGTTGCCATCTATGTATCACAGGCGGTGCCCTGCGTCAAGGCTGAAAGGCGAACCGGCGAGGTAAAATGTGCCCACCGCTCGGTCTGCCCTCTGCTTGCCGCATCCTATAGTCTATCTGTAATACAGGCTCGGGCTGCCCATGGTCAGTAGGGATTTATGCAGGTTACGCCGGAATTCCCTTCTGTCCCAGATCCCCTGGATATGCCCCCGCTTGAGGGCGTTGCGGGCCGAATGATAATCGGGTGGGATGTCGACACCCGTTGTCTCTCTGATGACCCGTGGTCCGGCAAAGCCTACCCGGCTGGAACGGATGGCGAACTGGTAGGGAGAGCAGCCAAGAAAGGAGGCGACCGGACCGGCGTAAGAATTGTTGTCATAGACGACAATATAGAGGCCACCCGCATCGATATATTCCCTGACTGCCATAGTGCACTTGGGCATCTGGGTTACTCCGAGGGTACCTTCCTGGATGCGGATCCCGCCGGTGGTATGGATATAGGCCAGAAGCGGACGTTTTTTGCGTTTTGCCAGGAGACAGGCCTGGACGAACTTCTCACCCTCGGCAGAGCCCACCGTGCCATTACGGAAATCGGAATAGAGCATGGTCACGATGATCTGGATACCGTTGACCTGGGCATGGAAAGTCATATTACCGGATTTCTTCCCGGTTTTTTTCTTTGATATCTCAAGTCGTTCTGAGAATCCCGCGTAACCAAGGGGGTTGCCGGAGATGATCTCGGTGTTAAAAACCCTGATCGAGCTGGGATCAAAGATGTTCTTGAGGTACCATTGATGCTCCAGCGGGAAATGGTGGCCACAGGTCTCACAGACCCCGGCGAATTCACCATAGAGATCGGGAATCCAGAGATCCTTGCAGCCGAATTTGTCGGCATTGGGGCAGGTGATGGTCCGGTCTTCGTTAGCCAGAGGGCTGGTATAGGTGTCGGTTAGCTCTAGGGGGTCGACAACCCGGCTGGTGTCCTGCGAACCACTTGCCGGATAGCTGGCGAGCTTTGGCGCTGGTTTTTTCGTCTGCTTGTCGATCAAAAGATTCATCGCTGTGGAGAGGGGCTCGGTGATGCGTTTGAGCATGACTGAACCTTCGCCTGACACATCCTTGATGACCTTATGCACTTGTTTCTTATGATTTTTCAGAATATCGTAGCGCAGGGTATAGTAGACTTTTTCCGCGTTGACCTTTACGAGATTAAGAAGATCCGCCGTGACACTTGGTCCGCCTGTATAGCCGTGTTTGGCCATGGCCAAATATTTTTTGGAACGCTGGGCAAGAAGACGTCTGATTTCGTCCCCGTTAAGATCCCAGGGTACCTCAACCTGTAGTTCCTGCAGTTCGGATTTCGATTTTTTCCGGCCAATCTCCCAGGTTCTAAATGCCCTGAAACTTTTGGTGGAGAGGACCACCTGGTCGGTGGCCCTGAGCATCTCTGAGCGTAAATTGGCAAAAAAGGTAAAGTCATCCCGTCGGGCGCCGAGCTGCGGTTCGTGGATGATTCGATCGATGGTGCCGTTTTTTAGGTTGTCGAAGGCGGTGAGGCGCAGTCGATCGGCACAGACCTCGATCAGTTCCTTCGGCACCTTGGAGCCTTCCCGGATCTTGCCCTCAATGGCCGCCGCTCCTTCCGGGGAGATGACCGAATAGTAGCCGTGCGTTGTCATCAGCCGATAATCCGAGAGACCGATGGCCTCGGCCCCACCGGAGCCGCCTTCCGAGATCATTGAGATCATCGGCACCCGCAGTTTGGCCATGGCGTAGATATTGCGGGCGATCTGCTGGGCTGCGCCGGGGTATTCTTCCACTGGATAGGAGCCCGGTGTGAAGATATAGAAATGGATGGGGATGCCTTCTGTTTCAGCAACCTTCATATAGCGCAGAGCCTTGGCGTTGCCCTCGGGTTTGCAAGAACCGCCGTTACGGAACTCCTCGCCGTGGCCGGTCTCTTGGCCGATGACCATGACCGAGGCGGTGTAGGGCTTATTCTTGATGCGCCGGACGATGGTGGCCTTGGCGCAGATCATGGCCGGGTCGATATTGGCATCACCTTCGCCGCCGAGTTCGGTATAGTCCTCGTAGACGTTTTCCAGGATGTCTTTGAGGCTGAAACGCTGGATGCTGCGGACGATACGCACCCGTTCCATGGGCGTGAGCTGCTCTTCGGCGCGTTCTTCAAGAAAGCATATCGATTCATTGAGCTTTTTGATTTCAGCCGAGAGTTCCTCCACCGTGTGATCGTAGACGGTCTGTTTGAGCCGGTCGCAGGTGCTTT
>JAUYSF010000175.1 GCA_030696435.1 Desulfoprunum sp.
ATGATATTCATCAATGCCAACGGCCTTTCCTTTGGCGATGTCGTCTTCGCCTGCCAGGGTTGTGAGGGCGATAATGGGCAGCTTTGAGAAACGGGAATCGCTCCTAATGGTCTGGGCGAGCTGGAATCCGTTCATATTCGGCATCTCAATATCGGTGACAAGCATAGAGATTTTATCCTTATTCTCCTGCAGGACATCCCAGGCTATCCTGCCATCCTCTCCCTCCAGGACATTGTAGCCTGCCTCGGTCATATAGCCCCTGACCTGATTGCGGAAAAACTTGGAATCCTCGGCGATGAGGATGGTCGGTGCCTCACCGGCTCCGACAGATTCAACATCAAAGACTTCCCGATGTTCAAACCAAGAGGGAAAGAGGGTCTGCACGAGTTCAAAGACATTGACCAGCATAGTCGTATGTTTGTCGATGATGACCGAGCCCATAATTCCGGTCTGCCTCAAGGTGATATCATCTATATCTACACCGATTTCCAGGGCATCAATCGGACCGATGGCCAGGAGTCCCACGGACTGGGAGGCGATATTGAAGACGATGACCAGCAGGTTGTCGTAGTCGGCCAGAGGATGAACCATGGCGACATCATTAATGCAGATCAAAGAGAGACCGCCACCACGGTACTGCATGACGCGTTTCCCTCCGAGATCCTCAATATCAGTGCGGTGGATCTTTTCGATACGCTCGACCTGATTGAGTGGCACGGCGAAATGTTCGGTCTCGGAACTCCTGAAGATCAGCAGGGCCTGTTTATCCTTCTGGGCCCGGAGGGCTTCTTCAGCGGCAAGTGCCACCTCTGATGCCCGGTCAGATCCGTCAAGCGAGGTGAGATTGGCCATACGGGCGAGATTGCCGACATCAAGGATAAGCGCGATCTTGCCGTCACCCATGATTGTCGCTCCGGCATAGCCCTTGCAATACTGCAGATGCCGGCCCAGGGGTTTGATGACTATCTCTTCCGAATCCTGCAGCCGGTCAACAATAAGGCCGTATTTCATGGCACCGGTTGAGACAACCACGATATTGAGGGCGCTTGAGGCCGAATATCGTCTGTCGAGCACCGATCGGCTGGACTGATCCTCACTTCCGGAAGAGTGGCCTTCCTTGGCGGTATCGTCGTTCTTGAAAAGCGGTGATTGTTTGCCGCGGCGGTCGGCAATCTGCTCTCTTCGGTCAGAGACGACGGTTTCTTCTTCGGCATTCCAGAAGGTGCGCTCAATCCCCAGAACATCGGCGAGACGGATGAGCGGCAGGAGGTTTCCCCGAAGTCGTACCACTTCAGCGTTACCGACCCTCTCAATCCTGGTCTTGACCTGACTGGCCGGGATTCTGAGCAACTCTTCAAGATTGACCTGGGGGATGGCGTAACGCTCCCCGCCGGTCATGATAATCTGGCAGGGGATGATGGCAAGGGTGAGAGGAAGCTTGATGGAGATCGTTGTGCCATGGCCCACTTCCGAGATGATATCAACATGACCACCCAATTGATCCAGATTGGTCTTGACGACGTCCATGCCGACACCTCTGCCCGAGACATCGGTTACCTGTTTGGCCATAGAAAAGCCCGGGAGAAAGATCAGGTTGATCTTTTCCTTATCCGACATCACCTGGGCCTGCTCAAGGGTGATCAGTCCTTTATTGACGGCGCTTGCCGCCAAGGCGTCGCCATCAAGGCCTTTGCCGTCGTCGCTGATTTCGATGACGACTTGACCGGCCTCATGATAGGCCTTGAGAATGACAAGACCTGTCTCTGACTTGCCGAGGCGTTTTCTCTCTGCCGGCATCTCGATACCATGATCGACAGAATTGCGGATCAGGTGGGTCAGCGGATCGTTGATTGCCTCAATGATGGTCTTGTCAAGTTCTACGTCTTTGCCGACGATGGTCAGATCAATAGTTTTCTTGAGTTGTTTTGAGAGGTCACGGACAACACGGGGGAATTTGCTAAAGACGTTGCCGATAGGTTGCATGCGGGTCAGCATGATCGCTTCCTGCAACTCCGAGGTGATGAGGTCGATACGCTGACCAACGGTCTCGGCATTGCGGTAATCCTCGGAGGCGATGGTCTGCAGCAACTGGTTGCGACTCAACACCAACTCTCCTGCCAGGGTCATCAGTGAATCGAGCAGACTCACATGAACCCGGATAGAGGTTTCCCCCTTGGACTGGGCCATCTTGGTGACATCAGTCGCTGACATGGCCGTATTGAGAGAAGAGGAAGGCAGAGATACCCGCCGGTCGTTAGTGCTGTCGGAATCGTCGGCATAGGCGGTTTCGGCTGCTGTAGCCACCTCATCCTCATAGGTGGAAACCACCTCTTCTTCGGGCAGGGAAATGGATTCAGGCTCGGAGACGAGAATTTCAGCTGCCGGAGGCTTCTCGGGCGGCTTTTCTTCAGGAGGCTTTGGGGCAGATGCCGGAGTGACCTTGACAGGGCGGGATGCGGTCGCCGGTCCTTTGGCAAAACTCCCTTCAGCAATAGCATTAAGAGGTTCAAGGTTTGCTGAAATATCCACCTCGTTACTGGCATGGACATCTTCTATCATGCTCTGCAACTGGTCCGCTGCCAGCAGCAGGACATTAATAATCTCCGGCGTAGGGATCAGCTTTTTGCTGCGGATCATGCCAAGGATGTTTTCGGCAGCATGGGACAGTTCCTGGATTGTTGTGAGGCCCATGAAGCCGGCGCCACCTTTGATAGAGTGGGCCGCCCGGAAGACCTTGTTGACCAGATCTTCATCGATATTCTCAGCTGCTTCCTCGATTGCTAGAAGATCATTTTCAATATCTGCAAGATGTTCCAGTGATTCTTCGATAAATCCCTGCAATATTTCATCGTCTTCAATTTGCATAAACCACCCCTACAATAGAAATAATATTGATATGTAACATACCTAATTAATACATACGGATCAGCTAATGTACAGGGCTTTTTGAAAATAATTTGCAGACGGGAGGGCAGGCACAACACCACCAATGAAGGAATATGCCCGGCCTGAATCTCGAATCTTATATAACCAAACTGGTAGCCGGAGTGGCATCCCGGTCTATATGTACTACGGTTATGATGTAGGTGAGG